>JAJFIP010000026.1 GCA_021774875.1 Emcibacter sp. | reverse complement strand
AGTTAAAGCTATACCGGTCATAACTACTGTCGGTAGAATTGATCTGAATGGTGGAATTAGTGGTCACTTCCGATGTGTATTCTGGAATGAGGTTTCCAGCGGCATCGTATAGATTCTCTGTGGGCGTGACTGTGATAGTCTGTTGAACGACTCCGGAGATGGGGGTTGGCGTGAATTCATTGTAGCCATAATTGCTCTCACCACTTCCTGTGAAGCTGAAAGATTCAGTTCGCGTGTTTTCGACTTCGTCTACGTAATTAATAGTGACATCAGAAGTTTGTCTCCAGCCATCAATGTCACCAGGGGAGCCAGTTTCTCCGCCGTTCTGGTCACCGAGGGACGCGATAATTTCGAGTGTTCCCAGACTCACGCCATTTTCGTTAAATTGTTCTTCGTAAATGTGCGTCACTTCCAATGTGTTTTCGTAGAAGTCCATATCGAAGTCGTTGATTTCTTGAGTTAAGACAGCGGCTCCACCAACATCATCAAAAGAACTGATTTTGGTTGATATGATTTTTTGGCGACCATTGTGCGAACCAGATGTAGACTCGGGGATATTCACGACATTTCCGGAGGTGATTTCGACACCACCATTGACAACACGTGTGGTCAGCGTTGAGGAAAGTCCATCTTCACTTAATTCTTCTTCAGCGAATTCTGCCCCGTAAAAATACTTATCTTCAATCGTTTCGATGAGTTCAGTTGTGTGTTCTACACCCGCGCCTGCTGTATAGGTATAGTTATAATTACGTGTTTCCTCTTGAATTAGTTTGTAAATATTGCGGTGAGTTCCTACAGAAGCGCCAATGAATGTTTCCGAATAGGTATAGCCCATTAGAAGATCGTCGGTGTAAACTGAACCCGAAGCGTTTTCAGTCCGTGTTGAGCTAAAATCAATCTCAACTTCATAAGATCCACCACCTCCTGTAGCATCCTGATAAATTAGGGAGATATCCATCGAGCCGTCATCTGTAACAGTTGTGCCTGTCGCAGACCAATTTGGCGCAAGTGAAGGATTGTTGAGATACTGATCAATGACTCCCAATTGGCTTTCATATTCAGGTAAGACGGCTCCCAGTTCGGGAATGTCGAGGGTTGATTCGAAACGATCTGCACGGAAATCGCCGACCGAAGTGCTGGGGTCAATCACAATAATCGTGACAGTTGCTCTCCCTGAGCTAAATTCGTAATCAAACGTAGTTGATCCCGAGAAGCCGGCATTAGGCGTGAAGACGATGACTTCCCTGCCCGCGCTGTTGGTCGTGATTTCAGTTGTACCTCCACCTGCTGCCTGGACTGCTGTGAAAATGGCAGGACTGGTGTTGTCATTCGACAGGACATCCAGTTCGACGCTCTGATCTAAATCGTTGACAGTGAGAAAATAGTAATCGTCAACGCCATTATTTGTTCCTGGAGCAGGAGGAGTTCCGAAATCATTGTTTTTGATCGTACCCACAGCAGTGCCATCGGCTAAGGTAACAACCATTGGTTCGGTTGAATCTACATACTGTATATCCGTGTCTAGTATAGTAACAGTAAATGTTTCCGCAATTTCTACGTCAGCATCATCGATCACATCAACTGTAACTGTGGCAACTGTTTCACCCGCTTCAATAATCACCTGATAGTCTACCAAGGCCGAGAAGTCAGTACCGCTGGTTGCTGTGACTCCGGTGGTATTGACGAGCATTGTAATTGCTTCATTCAGAGGTTGGCTCAGCGTGATTTCAAATGTGAAATCACCATGCTCCAACTGTGTGACATCGCCAATACTCAATGTCGAAGTGCCGCTGTCATTAATCGTTCCAATACCCCTGACAGGGTCTGCTGGGATGTTAGGAGTGATCGGTCCTGGAAGCTCCCAGCCCCCCATAAAGGCTTCGCCAAGTGTGACATAAAAGGTTTCTGTCGCTTCGACAACGTTATCTTGCAGGATCGGAACTGAAATGGTTGCCACTGTTTCGCCTGGGTTGAAAGTGACGTAATTCGGAAGTAGATGAATGACGTCATTTTCGACATAATCTGTTGTTCGAAAGTCTTCATTTGCTGTTGCTGAGATACCTTCCAGTAGATATGGCAGCACGACAGTACCCGCTACCACCGGATTGTCAAGGGTCACGGTGAATGTCGCAACTTGAGCTGAGAGATTATCATCAACAGTTGCTGCATCTGAAATCGTGTAACTAATGCTGTCATTATCACGGATTGATCCTACACCTGTGTCCGCTTCTGCATTGATGGTGAGTGAAGGATTGCTCGCACCACCAAGCGTCGGGTTCGTTATTTTAATGGCAAAAAATTCAGAACCTTCAAATATTGAGTCATCGTTAATTGTCACTATGATTTCTGCTGTTTTCTCACCG
This sequence comes from Emcibacter sp., assembly GCA_021774875.1. GTDB lineage: Bacteria > Pseudomonadota > Alphaproteobacteria > Sphingomonadales > Emcibacteraceae > Paremcibacter. The sequence continues at coordinate 689 of JAJFIP010000026.1, read as the reverse complement.
GCAGGAATCGTAACCAGCATATTAGTTGTGATGCCCGAATAATCTACGCCCGCTTCCGCTTGTGCTGCAGAAAGGAAGATCGTGCCGAGATCTTCTACAATATTTGCTGTCACAGTCACATCAGCACTTGCGATTTCATTCAGTGTGACTGTAAATATTGCCTGGCCAGCATCTTCATTAATGGTGACGTAGTCGATACTGATACTGCCAGAGTCGTTGTCGTTGATGGTACCAATACCCTGGCCGTCTGTGATCACGAGTGCGTTAGCATCAGCAACACCACCATATGTCGCACCATTCAGGTTGACTGCAAAGGTCTCTGTTCCTTCAATATGGGGATCGTTATAGATCGGGACAATAATGGTCTGTGTTATCGGACCACCTGCCTCGAATGTAATCAGCTTGTCATTAAACACTTGAAAGTCAGGAAATCCTGCTGTGAGGCCTACTGAACTGGCAAGCACAGTCACATCCTTGGTGACTACCTGATTGAGAGAAACGGTAAACGATGCGAACCCTGCATCTTCAGTGACAGTCACATCATCGATAGAGATTTCTACTTTATCGTCATTAAGAACTGTAATTTCAGTGAATTCACCACTAATGACGACAAGATCTAGCCCCGTGTTAACAGCATTACTTAAACGAATGTAGAAGGATTCCGTTGATTCGATGATACTGTCGTTAAC
>JAJFIP010000250.1 GCA_021774875.1 Emcibacter sp. | reverse complement strand
TATATTGTCGGAAATCAGGACCATCTGTTTCAGGTCATCGGCACGAACGCCCCGCACCAGTGCCGGAACACTATAGGAGCCAAAGGTAGCAAGGGCATGGCCCTCTATTATCGGCAGAACCTTTACTACATTGTCAATTTTTTTAAGGCGTACAATTGCCTCATCATAATTGCTCATTTTTCCACCCACAGGCTGATAGAGCATATGGCCGTTAAAGCCAATAACCTTGCTGAGCAGTTCTTCGCGGAAACCATTCATCACCGACATAGTGACAATCAGCACCATAACCCCGATGGCAATGCCAAGCAGAGAAAAGACAGCCACGAGCGTAACGAAACCTTCGTTACTTCTGATTTTCAGATAACGAAATGCGACCATCCTCTCATGTGCGTTGAACATCTCTTCAGGCCCCTAATTTATTGACAGCGTCACTCAGGCTCAGTTCTTCCCTGTGACCTGTTCTGCGGTTTTTCAACTCAACCACACCGTTTTTCAGGCCGCGCGGACCAACAATCAACTGCCACGGCAGTCCCGCCAGATCCATATCGGCGAATTTGCCCCCGGCCCCCATATCCCGGTCGTCATAAAGAACTTCAACTCCTGCCGTGGTCAGTTTCTGATAAAGATCATCACAGGCGGCTGTGCAGTCATCATCCTTAATCCGCAGATTTACCAGACCCACTTTATAAGGAGCCACCGCCTCGGGCCAGATAATACCATTATCATCATGATTAGCCTCAATCAATGCCCCGACCAGACGGGAAACACCAACCCCGTATGAACCCATTTCCACAGGGATCAGATTACCGTCCGGTCCGGTAACTTTGGCATTCATGGCATCGGAATATTTGGTGCCAAAGAAGAAAATATGCCCGACCTCAATCCCTTTTGCACAACGCAGGTCTTCCGGGGCCACCGGGCAATTTTCCGCATCATGTTTTTCCTCTTCCATAGCATAGAGGCTTTGCAGCTTCTCAATAGTGGTAGGGTCAATGTCACCGGTCAGGCTGACGAGATCAAAATTTTCGATTTCCTTGTCGTAATAAAGTGTGCTCTCGCCTGTATCTGCCAAAATCTGAAATTCATGGCTCAAATCGCCGCCGATGGCGCCGGTATCTGCGCGTACCGGGATCGCCACTAAACCAAGGCGGGCAAAGGTACGCAGGTAGGCCACATACATTTTATTATAGGAAATACGACCCGCTTCCCCATCAATGTCAAAGCTGTAGTTATCCTTCATCAGAAATTCGCGACCGCGCATGATGCCAAAGCGGGGGCGGATTTCATCGCGGAACTTCCACTGGATATGATACATATTCAACGGTAAATCTTTGTATGATTTGACCGTAGCCCGAAACAGGTCTGTGATCATTTCTTCATTGGTGGGGCCGTAGAGCATTTCACGATCATGTCGGTCGGTTATGCGCAGCATTTCTTTGCCATAAGCTTCATAACGACCACTTTCCTGCCAAAGCTCCGCTGGTTGTATGGTCGGCATCAGAATTTCCAGCGCCCCCGTCCGGTCCTGTTCCTCGCGTACAATCTGCTCAATCTTTCGCATCACCCGGAGCCCCAGTGGCAGCCAGATATAAATTCCGGCACTGGTTTGGCGGATCAGGCCGGCCCGCAGCATCAGGCGATGGGAGGTTACTTGCGCCTCGGCAGGGTTTTCTTTAAGCGTGGGCATGAAGCAAGACGAAAGACGCATGGTAATAACCTTAATAAATCAAATAATCTTGTTTTTATAGCCTTGTCACCCCGCTATTACTAGGTCGATTAACGCAGAATTTTACTTTTCTGACAAAATTCATTCAACTCTGTTTGATACTGTGCGGCCAGGGGTTTGCCATCGAGCGTAACCTTGCCGTCTTTTATCACTATTTCACCAAAATTTATATTACCCTCAAGTCCCGGATGGTCATCAAATTGTTTGCGGCTATTCGCCTTGCCCCTGTTTTCCCTGGCAACATCGAGAATCAGCAGGAAAGAAATTTTATCCTTTAACCCCAGATCAGGTGCCGGAGACAAGTCAGCGGGTTTTACCGGTCTTCCCCTGGCATCGACACCAGCTTTGTAGTTCACATCACCCCGGGGAATATGTTCAGTTAAAATGCGGCAGGATTCAACTGTGATATATGCTTTTGTTTCTGCGGAAGCAGTTGGAATTATTAACAATTTGTTAATAATTAATGTTGCAAAAATACATCGCCACATGACATTTCCTCTTGTTATCCACCTAATATCAACGATTATTCAATATCCCATATGTGTGTGCTTTTTGCAACAGAAGGAGAAAAATTAAACCAAAAGTGATTTTAATTGATGACAGTGAGAGCAAGCTCGACTAATGTCTCATCCGAACGTGAGGCCCAAGTCTAGGGAGGGAAAATCTCTATATCACGTCGGATAAATTAATAAATAAAAAAACGACCAAAAAGATATATTTTGAGAATTTAAAAAAAACAAGGCTGCAAAGTCTTGTTTTTTTTGTTGGAAACTCAATAACCGGCGGCTTGACCGTCTTTTCTCATTTCAGATGCTGCTTTATATACGCCCTGTTTTTCATCCCACATGATCATCTGATAGCCGCCGTACCCGCCTTTACCTACCTTGACATTATGACCGCGCTTACGTAATTCCTGTACAACATTTTTCTCGATACCCGATTCCACATTCAGGATCCCGCCATCTGTCATCACTTCACCCGTTGGCTGACTTGAACCATCATGGCGATAGCGGGCCACATCGCCTGCCTCCTGCACATTCATGCCAAAGTCAATCATATTTGTGATGATCTGGGCATGACCCTGAGGCTGCATAGCACCGCCCATCAGGCCAAAGCTCATCAGTGGTTTGCCATCCTTCATGACAAAGGCAGGAATGATGGTGTGGAATGGCCTTTTCCCCGGCGCATAAACATTTGGATGGCCTTTTTTAAGGGTGAACAGCTGCCCCCGATCCTGAAACATGAAACCCAATCCATCGGGGACCAGTCCAGACCCCATACCCCGGTAGTTGCTTTGGATAAGGCTAACCATCATGCCGTTCTTATCCGCTACGCTCAGATAGATGGTATCACCATCTTTCAGCACATCAGGATCAGGATATTTGATCTCTTTCAAAACTGCTTTCATATTAATAAGCGCCCGCCGTTCGGTGGCATATTCCTTTGACAAAAGCCTTTCGATCGGTGCCTTGTAAAAATCAGGGTCGGCATAAAATCTGGCCCGATCCTCAAAGGCGAGCTTTTTGGATTCCGCATGAACATGCAGATAGTCAGCACTGTTATGCCCCATGGCCCGCAAATCATACCCTTCAAGAATATTAAGCTGTTGCAGGGCGGCTATTCCCTGCCCGTTTGGTGGCAGTTCAAAAACATCATAACCCCGGTAATTAACTGACTGCGGCTCTACCCATTCGCTTTTATGGGCAACAAAATCTGCTTTGCGCAAAGTACCATCAATGCGTTTCATATAGTTGTCAATTATGTCGGCAATGGCTCCTTTATAAAAAACATCCCGTCCCCCGTTCGCAATCATGGACAGGGTATTTGCCAGATCAGGGTTTTTGAAAATCTGCCCTTCAACCGGAGCTTTGCCGCCCGGAAGATAGGTTGCAAAGAAATTAGCCATTTCCTCTAAACCATACTTAGGATCAAGGAACCGTTTCCCTGATGCATTTATATAATAAGCAATCAGCTGGCTTACAGGGAATCCTTCTCTGGCATAGGAGATTGCAGGAGTCAGATTTTCCTTCATGGTCAATTTACCAAACTTGGCATGAAGTTCAAACCAGCCATCTACCGTCCCCGGAACAGAAACCGGCAAGGAACCAAAGGGCGGAATATCTGTCCGGCCCCGCTTTTTCAACTCAGCAACCAGAGTTTCATAGCTCATGCCCATCGGCGAGCGTCCTGACCCGTTCAGGCCATAAAGTTTATTGGAATCAGGATCCCAGACAATGGCGAATATATCACCGCCAATACCATTTCCAGTAGGCTCCATCAAGCCAATGGCAGCATTGGCCGCTATCGCAGCATCAACCGCTGAGCCGCCTTTTTTCAGAATATCCAGAGCTATTTGTGTAACCAGGGGAATACTTGTTGCCGCCATGCCGTTCTTGGCAATGACCTGAGAGCGGGTGGCAAACTGAGCCCCCACATTCCGATCACCCCGGTGGGACTGTGGCCATTTATCCTGCGCCTTCAAATCATCATTTCCCAGCATAAAACCTCCTATGAGGAGACAGGCAAAAATAACAAATGGCATGAAATACTCCCAAATCAATTTCTTTATAATAAACAGTATGAGACGATATATTTGATTTATCAAACATTTATTTATTTGCCAGTTTATCCACCAGGGCCTCGAAACCAGCTGCTCTGGCAAAATCCGCAGCGGTTTTATTGTCTTCTGACTTTACGGTACAATCAGCGCCATATTCCAGCAGCAGATCAACCACGGGCGCATTGCCCAAACTTGCCGCAGCCATAAGCGGTGTATAGCCACCGGCCTGAGTCACATTGGGTTTTGCACCTGCCTTTAACAACAGGCTGACAATGGCACCCTGCCCGCTGACACAGGCACTGTGAATCGGTCTCAGGTCAGAAATATTTGTGGCGTGAATATTAACATTTGCTTGTCGTTCAACCAGCAGTGCCACAGACTCCAATGATCCAAAAAAACATGCCAGATGCAGAGCGGAAAAGCCGTCTCCGCTTAATTGGTCAATTTCGGTAGTTTTCTCAAGAATATCAGCCAGTCTTTCATGCATATTAAGGGCCGAAAGATCAAACAGGTCCAGCGCTGGATCATATTCCAGCAATATTCCGGTCAGATTTTTTTTCGCCAGATAAAGTGTGAATAGTATGGCCGATACCCCGTCAGAACTACGACTTGATGCCAGACTGCTGTCCTTGGCTAGCAAAGCGCGGAGCTGTGTCTCGTCTGCCACATCTATGGCCTTGAACAAATCATCTCTGGACATATGCTCTCCTCTGCCTAATATTGATATTTTGCCATACCCTCACGGGCCAGTTCATCGGCTTTTTCATTGCCCGGATCACCAGCATGACCTTTTACCCATTTCCATGCAATGTCGTGCCGCTCCACAGCTTCCTCAAGAGCCTGCCACAACTCAGCATTTTTGACTGGTTTACGGTTTGCCGTCCGCCAGCCGTTCTTTTTCCAGTTATGTATCCATTTGGTAATGCCGTCCTTGACGTAAACACTGTCGGTATATAGCAAAACATGGCAGGGAGCTTTCAGAGAATTTAACCCCTCAATGGCAGCGGTCAGTTCCATCTGGTTGTTGGTGGTTTCCACCATGCCGCCAGTTAATTCTTTAGCATGTCCGCCCCATACCAGCCACGCACCCCAGCCACCCGGCCCCGGATTACCGGAACAAGCACCATCGGTATAGATCGTTACTTCTTTCATATATCCATTCCATATTCTGACGGGCTTTTCACTGCCCGGTGAAATTTAAGTTTAGTGATATATTCAGCTGGTTCTTTGAGCTGTACCAAAGCCCCATCCACCTGATTAAGCCAGTCATAAAGACGGGACAGCAGAAACCGGAAAGCAGCCCCCCGACATAGAATGGACATAGCCATGATTTCCGGCTCAGACATGGGCCGCTCACGGGAATACCCCCTGAGCAGGCGGCTCGCCTTGGTTACGTTGAAAGCCCCGTCCTTTTCAAAACACCAGGCATTTATACAGATAGCTACGTCATAGGCCAATATATCGTTACAGGCGAAGTAATAGTCGATCAATCCTGACAGTTCCCCGCCCATAAAAAAAACATTATCGGGAAACAAGTCTGCGTGAATAATACCTTCAGGCAGATTTTGCGGCCAGTTTGCCGCAAGAAAATCCATTTCAGAATGGAGCAGTTCGCTCAGGCCAGGACTGACTTCATCAGCGCGGTTTTCACAATTATTAACCAGATCTTTCCAGCCTGACACAGACAGGGCATTTTTACGGCCAAGTTCGAAATCTGAAGCCGCCCTGTGCATACGCGCCATTTCCTGTCCCAACTGAAAACAGTGATCCGGCCCCGGCCTGTTGATGGACAGGCCGGGCAAAAAACTGATCAGTGCCGCCGGACGGCCACAAAGATTTTTAAGGATAATCCCCTGTCCATCCCGCACCGGAGCCGCACAGTTGATACCTTTATGCACCAGATGGTCCATCAGGCCTAAAAAGAACGGCAGATCATCAGGGTTTACCCGTTTTTCATAAAGGGTCAGAATATAAGATGCCTTGGAGGTTTGAAGAATATAATTGGAATTTTCAACGCCCTCGGCAATACCTTTGAAAGAGATAACTTCTCCTTCATCATAACTTTCAATGAATTTAGAAATTTCATCTGCACTGACATGGGTATAAACAGCCATTTTTAACCCTCTTTCAACAAAATTGCAGGCAACTTAAACTGAACATTCTCTTCGACAGTCATTACTGTTTCAAGAAAGATGTCATATCGTTGGCGAAATGCTTCGATCACCTCTTCCACCAGAATTTCAGGGGCAGAAGCACCAGCAGAAATGCCAACATTTTCAATAGTCTGAAGCCAGTTCCAGTCAATATCCCCTGCCCGCTGAATCAACATAGCTTTACAGCCCTGCCGATTGGCAACTTCCACAAGACGCCGGGAGTTTGAACTGTTGGGAGCACCAATAATCAGCACGGCCTCAGCCTTCTTTGCCAGCACCTTAACTGCACCCTGACGATTGGTCGTGGCGTAGCAGATATCTTCCTTTCTGGGATCC
>JAJFIP010000249.1 GCA_021774875.1 Emcibacter sp. | reverse complement strand
CGACTATTGACGCCCTTTATTCTTGGATAATCGGCTTCGGTGAGTTGCGGGGTGGGCACAGTATTTTGTTCAGCCGATGAGACCACGGTTTCATCTGTATTTGCCAGAACCTGATCAATACCAAAATCCGGCACAACCAATGTCAATAAAAAAGCAATGGCCAAAAATAAGCAAAAAGTGGTGCCAGAACTAATACTGGTGCCTTGTGTGGGTGATTTTGCGCGCGGGAATAAGTTCATAATCATCAATAAAATTCTTAAGGGTTATAAATCAGTGTGAGACCCTGAAGGTCCATAATTACGTAATCCAGAACCACAAACATTACCGCGAAAGCCGCAAAGCTGACAACAAATGGGACGAGATAACCGCTGACAAAAGACTTGTCTTTCATTACTCCGCGCCTTTGCAATTACACAATTCTCTGAGATATGCCACCAGTTCATCAGCCTGAGCATCGGTCAAGGTTTTACCCCACGGCGGCATTAGTGCAGATTTGCTGGCAGAGGGGCCACCGTCCATGATGACATTTTTAATATCGGCATCGGACAATTTGCTCATTTCCTTGCCGCTGGTGAAATTGCGCGGTTCGGTGGCAAAATCTTCGGTGACATTGACACCGTCCCCTGTGCCTGTGTCGCCGTGGCATTGGGCGCAATAAAATTTGAACACCTGCTTGGTGCTATCTGAAGCCGCAAATGAAGGAGAGGTGCTAAAAAAGAACACGAGCAGGATAGAAATAAATCTGGATTTAAACATGGTCATAATTCCTTTATAGACTAGTCAAAATTGGCCACATAGGCAGAGACACTTTTCATGTCTTTTTCGCTGAGAATTCCGGCGAAAACAGGCATCATTTTTATCGGTTTGAATGTTTTCGGGTTTAGCATATAGGCATATATCCAGTCAGGGTTTAGCCGCTGTTTGGCATGTAAAAGCGAGGGGCCTGACATGCCGCCCATAATCTTGCCCTTTCGGCCCGGATATTGATGACAGCCGCCACAGGGCATTTTTTTATTGAATATCAATCTGCCTTTGGGGTTTTTCTTCGGTTTAATAACGCCGGCCTCAACATCAGCAGATGTCAGACTCATCAGAAATTCCGCTATCTGGCTGGCATCGGCAGCCGCCAGTTTAGAGTGGTTGCCGGGGTTTTTATCAACCAGGGAATTATAGGCCAACGGGCGGATGGGTTGGGGATCCTGTAGCCAGGCGGTGAGCCAAGGTGCTTGAAATTTACTGCCAGCATACCATAATTCAGGGCCTTTTTTTGCCAGCTGGTCCGCAATGGTTTTTTCTTTGGCAGGTCCGGCAGTATAGTGACAGGATTGACAGCCATTGCTGTTAAAAAGCTTCTCACCATCAGCGGGAGCAGCTGCCGCAAAAACCGAATAAGAAAAAAACAATGCGGTTACGGATAAAAGGAGTGCGTATAATTTCATAGTCATTATCCTCTCAAAAGAATGTATTAACTGGCTAGCCTGATTGCACCTTTTTCTTTAGCCAGAATCCAAACCCGCCGGTTAACAAAACCGTCAGGAGTGCATAGAGATAAACGCTTAACGGTGTCGGTGCTTCTATAATAAGGTAATACCATGTGGATAAACTCATAATCAAGCCATGCTCACCGTTTGAGCCATCCCAGGCATTCAAGGCTATTGGGATAAATTTCCCCGGGGTAAACTGCACATCATTGCGGTCATCAGTAACCAGTGGCCGGGTTATGATCAGGCTCCATTGTCCCTTTGACCAGCTGGCAACACTACTGATTGACTGTTTTTCGTCATCCTGATTTTTTGGCGAATTCTTCCAGCCCCGGGCTATGGCCTCTTTGCTGCCTGAGGCGGCCTTCCACATCCACAGTTGAACCGGGTTTGAGGCAGAACCTCGGAAAAAATGGGGTTTTTTGGTGCCGTCCACCGGCTTTACCGGAAACTGCAATGCCAGAGCATCGGAAAAGTTATCCAACTGGCGCGGGATCATCTTGTCGGCCTTGATATAGGAGTTATAGGCACCCACTTTTGCAATATCTTTGGCATTGAATTCATTTTCAGTGACATGTTTTTCGTCTTTAAACGGATCATCCCATTGCACAAGGATGCCGATCTCATTTTCGTTATAGAGCGCTTTCAGGGTAACTAGTTCAACGCTGGGGTTTTGCCATCTTGGGGCGGCAATCACCTGTCCTGTCAGCCTTATATCCATCGGCGCGGCATTGGCCCATAGCTGATCATCAGCCTGCTCCGGAATTGCCCCGTCAATAAGTTCAATCTTCAGCACATCGTGAGAGGTCATCTCATGCTGGATAGATTTGATGTAATTGGCCAGATACCAGCGTTCTTCCTCAGACAATGCGGAGATAAAAGACGGCATCGGTGTGCCATTAATGCCGGTGGAGAAACGCATGTAAATGTCTTCAACTCTGGTCCCAGCTTTGATTTTCCATGGATGGGTGAGGTTTCTGATGCGAATGGGGAAACCCCAGTCATCGGTTTTATCAAATGCCTTCAGACCATCACCACGACCCTGTTTGCCGTGACATTCCCAGCATTTTGCTTTCTGGAAAATCTCAGCACCTTTTTTTATGCTTTCTGCGTTATAGGGAGCCTGATTTTCCGGTAGAAAGACTATCAGATCATTCAGTTTCGGATCGTAATCCGGGTTTTCAAATTCAGGCGCAAAGGTCTTGATATAGGCAATAACCGCCCAGCGATCGATCTCTGATAAGCCGTTTTTAATGACCTGGTCATCAAATGCCTGCATACCAGTGCTTGGCAACCCTCGGCTGACGGTGCGGAACAGATCTTCGTTAGTTGGCAGTTCGCCACTTTGTGATGTGCGGAACTTATAAGTCCCCATGGTAAAATCACGTGGTCTGGGATCGAGATAGTCAGACGCAGGGCCATTGCCATCTCCCAGCAAACCATGACAGAAACTACAGCGGCGGATATAAACTTCATGACCCTGAGCAATAAATTCGGGGGTTTCATCGGGCATGGGACTGGCTGGTTTATCAGCCCCGAAGGCAATATTTGATAATGCCAGAGTTGCCAGAGTAACAATAATCAGCAGTAAATTTTTATTCATTTATGCACCTCCGGAATTCGGGGTGTTTTTTCGGCCAGATCATATTCAGCCAGTATGATTTTCCATCTTTGTTCTTCGGTCAAATTCAGTTTCCACTGCGGCATGGCTGAATCCCAGGGGGTTGCTTCAACCGGCAGACCTCTGCCACCGTTGGCCACCCGCCAGAAGGTATAGCCCTCAACAATGGTTTCAATGGTGCCATTGTCGGTAAAATTGATCGGACGTAATTTGAAACCATCTGCCATGGGGCCATCGCCACTGACACTATCGCCATGACAGGGGCGGCAATTCATGGCATAGAGGGCGCGGCCTTCAAACAGATTTTTTTCAACCAGCGCATTTTTTGCGGTTTCTTCATTAATCTGTTCAGCCTTCATTTCATTCAGAAATTCTTTCATGGGTTTCGTTGCGATAAATGACAGCATATGACTATCTGAATTTTCCTCTGCCCAGAAGCCTATATCAGCCTCCAATTGGGGAATGAATGGTACCTGATTGGCTTTGGCTTGCTCGATAAAAGCATTCACCTCAGCGTCAGTAGGATCGGCAAACGGATTTTTCAGGTCTTCTGATGATTTGGGAAAATTTGACGAGGGATGCTGAATGCGTAGCGATGACGGCAGTTCATTTTTAGGCACCAGAACCTCATATACCTGCCAGCCAATGAATAAGGGCAAGCCGCACAGCACAACTGTGCGAAAAGTTGAACCATAATCACCGCGCAGGAATTTTTTGATGGGATCAAGAAATTCTTCCAGAATGTCATCAGAAAATGTGACATAGAGAAATATGGAGATAATAGCCAGCAACATATAGATGAATACCAGTGCACCCGGCACCGTCAGCGGAAACGGAAGGCCGGTGATCTCGCGTGATACTGCCGGAATGATAATCTTGACAAACAGATAGACCACAAAAACAGTCAGAATCATGGACCAGAAACGGTTGATTTTCATTTTAAACATGATCTACCTTTCCCCGTCTGCTGCTTGTTTTTGCATCATTAAATAAGCCAGAATATCTTGATAATCTTTCACCGTCAGGGCTTCGGTCAAATCAACCGGCATCAAACTGGCGCCCTTGTCCAAGGTGATTTCTTTTAATTCGCCCTTAAGCAGGGTTATGGCTTCTCCCGTAGCTTTGATAAGTTCAACTTCAGTGGCTGTTTCGCTGGTTTTAACGCCCACATGCTTGCGACCGTCTTTTTCTATGGCGATATAGGTTTCATATCCTTCGGTTATTTTTTTAGCCGGAAAAAGGATGGATTCGGAAATAAATTTAAGACCTTTCTGGCTGATATTGGACAGGTCCGGGCCAACTTCGTCACCTTCACCCTTCAGGATATGGCAGTCAATACAGTTGTCTATATACATTTCCTCGCCATTACCCGGATCGCCACCGCCGGCAGCAGTCGCGGCTTCTATGCGGGCATAATATTTCTGGCCGATTTCACCGGGATTATTGATAGCATCCATATCCATATCGCCACCCTGAGATTGCAGGTAGGAAATGACAGCCTTGATTTCATCAAGATTAAGGGAAATTGGCGGGGCATAGACAATGGCCATCTCATTTTTGTAACCATCCACAATATAAGCATCCGGCTTGGCGAGACTTTCTATTAGATAATCTGTTGCAGTATAATGTTTCCCGGTTTTCTCGGAACGCTCTATTGCCCTTTCGCTAGCCCTCTCGCCAATGGGCATAAGAAATTTTTCACCGAATTGGCCCAGATTTGGACAACGTACCGCGCTGCCTTCATCGCCGAGACTGTGACAGGTAAAACAGCGTCCCTTGCCCCAGAAAATAGACTCACCACCCTCGGGGCTTATTTCAACCTTGCCGCTCGCTTTTTTCTCGCCACCGGTTAAATTTGTCACCGTATTACCGATCAGCAGAAATGTGCCCAGTACCAGCAGCAGGAATAAAAATACTTTACCGATGGCGTTATTCATTCTGTATTCCCGGCATTTTCTTGTTCAAGCCTCTGATCTTTTTCCGCATAGCCTTTTGCCGCAATACTGCCCAGCCAGAACATGAAAGCCAGTGAAACCATGAATATCAATACCGCTAGCCCCACTTGTTGGGTCATGACGAAATTGCTTGGGGTATAAGACCATTGTGACGTATCCCGCATAATGCCGAAAATATGCCAATCCCCGCGCAAACCGGAACGGATAAAGCCCATCAGTCCCATATTCAGGGTGATTATAAAGGTCAGCAGCAGTAAGGCATATTGACTGCGGATAGTCATCTGCCCCCATTTCAGCGGGCCGATTATTTTGCTGCCTCTGAACAGGAAGGCATCGATTGTTGATACCAGAATCAGACAGCTGATCAGCTGAATGAATTGGCTAACGGCCACATTCCTGAGCAGGGGCGAGGCCTTTTCCATGACCACAAAGCCAAACACACCAAGGAAGATCACTACACTAAAAGCTGTAACAGCCAAATATAGTCCCTGTGCCAGTTTGCCTTTATCCCGTAACGCCAGAATGACCGTAACTACAGCGGCGGCACATTCAAAAAATAACAAATAGGCAAGTATGTCGAAATATTTGCCACGATCAGCGGGCAGATCCAGGTCGCTCGGCGACATGGATAACAGATTCAAGCCATATTGCCCAACCATACCAACCGCAGCCAGCCCAGCCAATGATATGACAATCTTTGCCAGACGCCCCTGAGCCATGATTGAAACACTGTCCACTTTATTGCCGCGTCGGTAGAGCAGAAAACTGAAAAAGGTTGACAGAATAATAAGGTTGACCACCGCATTCTTGGCGGGCATCAGACCCATGAATTTCAGTGTTGGATGATATTGACTACCGCCTATATCCCCGACTTCCTGTCCGGTCAGCGGCAGGTTATGTGGTGTCAGCCAGATGGCAAACGAAAGGATCAAGGCGCCAAGAATATATTTGATAAATTTGTAATATCGCTCCGAGCCGGGGATGCGGGTCATGCCACTCCACAGATAATAATTACTGATGATAAACAGTGAACCAACCAGCATGGCCTGAATGATAAAGGTCCATGAAAAATCGCCGCCCATCATGTTATTGCCCATAACTGCACTGTTTGAATAAACCTCCCGGCCCAGATAATAACCGGCAAAGGGCAGGGGGATCAAAGCGGCAATGGCAACAAAATTAGAGACATAGCCCATCCAGTCGTAATGGGCTTTCTGCTCTGGCGTTTTGGCCCCGATGAATTTGACCGCCGCATAGGAACCTGCCACCAAGCCGCCAAAAGCCAGATTACCCAGCATCCGGTGGATGGCAATAGGGGTAGCGAGCACATTTTCAAATGCCTGCCACAGTGAGCCGGTTAAGACACCCGCTTCGTCTACCCCCGCCGGACTCATCATAAATCCAGCCCAGCTGTTGGCGAGCTGCATGATCGCCGTACCCACCACATTGAGCATAATACCAATGAAGATATGGACGCTTTTTCGATCACGGATAATATATAAGCCGATGCCAGTGGGCGCAATATATAGAAAAGTAATAAAGGCACGGGTATCGCCGCGCATCTCAAGCCCCAAGCCATGGAAGAAAAATGCCGCACCGAAAAGCAAAACCGCGCCGCCAAGAGTTCTGAAAATCATGGTCAGACTGGGGGAAAATGGCTTTTTGTCTTTTAACCAGTGCCAGCCATAGTAATAGAGATACAGGGCAAAGGTTTCACCAAAAAACAGCAGAGCATAATAAAACATGACATCTTTAAACGTCCCGGCCAGATAGCCCATAAATGTTGGATACAGGGTAAATAAAGCAAAGGCGAGCAGGCCACCAAAGGCGGCGGTGGTGGCATAGGCGACACTGAGCAGGCTGGTAAATTCGTAGGCTAACGCGTCGTATTTATTGTCGTTACTTCGCCAACCAACAATTTCAATAATGACCGCAAACAGCGGCACACCGAGAACAAAAGCGCCAAAGAAAAGATGCAACTGCGCCAGCAACCAGATTACCTTGCGGCTGTCCAGATCCATAATCTGGCGATATTCGTTGGCCTCTTGGGCAATGGCTTCAAAGGCGGCCAGACACAGAAACATCGTAATGATGACAATAAGGCCTGATTTAATCTTCCAACTCAATGATTTACTGGTAAATGGTACTTTTAGATTTACAGATGAAAGCATTTACACAATATCCCGTCGCTTAAAGCTCATCTGGCTGAATTTATGTTTATAGGGGGATTCTCCTATGCGCCTTATTTTGCCCGAGGCCACTTTAAAGCGATAATTTTGACTTAAAGGATCAGGCACCCGGGGGGTAATGCTGTTGGACGGTGATTCAAGTTTTAAGAAATCAGTGAACACCACGCCTTTTTTAATGGCGGGGGTAACGATGGCCACGGCTGAAAATTGTCCACTGGATAATTCAATGTGGCCATTTTTCATCAGGCTGGAAAAAAACATTTCGTCCTTCTTTACCCCAAGATTCATATCCTTTTGTATGGGAACCCGGTCCGATTCAATAGACACCCAGTCACCAGACTCAATGCCATTCTTTTTGGCGTCATCAGGATGAATTTCCACAAAATTTGCTGGCCAGCGTTGCTGGGTATAGGGCCGCCTTTCGTAATCATCGAACCCGGATTCCCAAATTTCATTTATTCGGCCCGTCGAAATCCAGACTTCATCTTCTCTCGGCGTCATATAGTCGTAAAAATCGCTCCAGATATGCCAGGGGGATTTAAGTAAATTCAACTTACCCGAATGGCTTTTGAAGGCCATTATTTGCTTTTTGATTACTGATACGCCTTCGGGGCCGGTTTCGGGAATATCTTTGCGGTTATAGTCATGCAAACGCTTGGTTTCGATAATTTTATCGCCGTCGAGCAGTAAGGGTGCCTGCAAGCCCTTGGTGCCAAAGGTTCTTAAAAAATCCTGGGCTTTCATGCCCTTGCGTTTGGCCACCGTGCGGATCACATTGTAATCTTTTCGGCTGCCGCGGCTGAACCGACAGCTTTCTTCGAAAACGTCATTGGAATCTTTCCAGTCATACCCCTCAAAGCCCATTTTTTTGGCAAACATGGAAACAATTTTCCAGTCCGGCTTGGCATCGCCCGGGGCATCGTAGAATTTTGAATAAAGCCTGACCCGTCTTTCGGAATTGGCGCGGGTGAAATTATCTTCGCCCCAGGTGGCGGCGGGTAAAACAATATCAGCATACTGGGCACCAATGGGGTTACGCAGATAGATTTCCTGATTGGCCACCACCATACCACCTGAATCTATGCGTTTTTTCAGGGTGTCAATAATGACCTGCTTATCAAAACTTTTCACCTGATGCGGATTAAATTTCGTCAGGGCCTTAAAGCTGTCTTCCAATGCAGAAGACCCGGCCATAGCCTGTATCCAGGTGGTGCCGATGACATAAGCAAAGCGCACATGGCCGTCTGCAAGCCATCTGTCCACATCAAGCCGGTGACGCCGTCTTCCCGGTACTTTATAGGGTGATTTCAGGGTGGGATACTTGCCGCCGTTTACACTGCCGCGCTGATGCCCGCCCAAACGGGTTATGGCCTGACCCGGACGGCCACCACAGCCCAGAATTACGCCAAGTGTGCCAACAGAGACGGTATTTAGATAATTGTTGGACCAATAATTGCCTTTTTCAATGCAGACAGTTGTTTTTACCCGCTCGCCATTGGCCTTGGGTTTCGCCATCATTTCAGCGGCCTGATATAATTTTTTTACATCAATACCGGCTATTTTTGCCGCGACTTCCGGTTTTGACTCCTCCTGGGACAGCATCCACTTTTTCCAGTCTTCAAAGCCTTTGACCTGAAAATGTCCCCAAGTGGTGCGCCACTGCCACGGCGTATTTCTGGTTCCCTGACCAAAGCCGGAATCAGTTTCCCAGAAATTGGCGGTCCATTTTTCGATAAAGGCTTTGTCTTCCCAGCCATTTTCCAGAATAATCCGTTGAATAGCATTCTGCACGACCAAATCGGTTCCCGGATTGAGGTCGATATGTAAACCGCCGTTGGCTTCGGCATAGGCAATGCCAGTAGTTCTTCGCGGGTTGACCATGATAACCTTGGTATTATTCTCATGGATGCCCTTGGTTATCCAGTGATTCCACAGTACAGTCTTGGTTTCAAACGGATCACAACCGGATATGAACAAACAGTCGGCAAGGGAGAAATCTTCGAGCGAGGCCCCGAAAATATCGTAGCCCACATCTTTCCAGCCCGGCACAGAATCGACAATCGAAGGATGATCGTGATGGGCAACTGCCGGGGTGTTGATACTTCTGAAAGCCAGTTTGGTCAGGGCATAAGTATTTTCAAAATACTGATAACTGAAATACTTCATCGCCCAGGCGCTTTCCCCATGTTTTTTGATCACATGCTTGGATACTTCAGCCATAATATCCAGAGCAAAATCCCACGAGACCGGCATCAGAATATCATTGATGCGGATCATGGGGTGCTTCAGGCGATCCTGAGTGGGCTTTTTAGGATTATATATCTTTTGTGCGATACAGCCGCCGCGAATGCTGTGATCACCGCCCACATTGACGACTTCTGAATCCGTGTCCGCAACCACCACGATATTATATTGACGGCCATTATAGGTGGCTTGAGTATATTGATTGGGACCGACCCAGCCACCTTGCAATGGTGGTAGTGGATAATCCTGTCCCAGGGCATTCTGATGTTTTTTCGGACCGCCATCAGGGGAGCCAGCCAGCCAGCGATAAACCTTATAACCACAGGCCATCACACAATAGTCGCAGCAAGTAGTAAATACTTCTGCGTTTTTCGGTGGCAGAGGTACCCGGTCTTCCGGTTGATAAAATGGTGTTGAATATTCAGTCATGGCCCTGATCTTCCTTTACGATAAATTCTGGTGACGACCATAAATAAGGCCAAGCAAGCCGACAGCGATGATGTCATCACCCTCGAGCTCAAGTAATACCTGCGGCAGACTTTCAGTAGCATGGCCGCTGATGATCATGCCGTGGCGGGTGAGGTCAAAGGTGGATTGATGAAACGGGCAGGGACCAAGAGCCTTGTCTGCGGCCTGATATTGCGACAGTTCGCCGCCCATATGAGTGCATAATATATTAAACGCCACCACATCGCCGTCATCGCCAATACCGCCACCGGCTTTTTCATCCAGTTTCAGCAGAATGCTTGAGGAATTGTCTTCATCATCGGGATAATTAAAATACATCGGTTCATTATTTTTTAATTTGCTTAAGCGGCCAATTTTTTTTCTGGGATATCCAATAGTTTCAGCCGCCAGTGCTTCCGTGTTGATGCCGGGTAAAGCAGGCAGCAGGATAGAGCCTGAAACCGCAACACCGCTGGTGAATAAAAATTCTCGCCGGTTAAAACATCCCGATTTTTTCTTGGTATTACTTTTAGGGGTATTCATAGGATTTTATCTCTCTTTTGAGCTCAGGTAAATTTCAAGGCCGATACGTTTTGCTGTTGCC
>JAJFIP010000248.1 GCA_021774875.1 Emcibacter sp. | reverse complement strand
GGCAGGTTTTTTTCATAAATGTCATCCTTCATGGAACATTCCAGATGGGTGACGAATGATGGGGACTGCTGGTAAAGTTGGCGGGTTTGGTCAGGTTCCAGAGCTATATTGTCCATGATGGATTTTCCTTGAATATGTCAGACATCATATTCAATAACATAATCATATAGTATTGGGAATGTTTCAGGAGGTGCCGGACGGCACCTCCTGAGAAATATTTGTAGGCTTTAGAAAAATGACCGGATCGTCAGGCCAAAAGTCCTTGGCTGATTGGTCCTAAAACCAAGACGCGCCCGTCCCCCACGTTCCTTATCAAAGGAAAGATTGGCATTTTCATCGGTGACATTGTTGACATAGGCGACAACTTCCCAGGTTTCCATAGTGATCCCGGCACTGAGATTCACTATTTGAAAGGAATCCAGTTCAAGATCAAGGACGGTTGCATCGTTTCCGGATGCGCCACCAAATGGCAGGCCGGAAACCTGCGACAGAATAGAATTTCCTTCACCACCCACCTCCTGATCAGAAGGCTGGGTAAAAATACTGCTGCGATGATGGAAGGTTGCTGAAACATATCCCTCCGCATTATCACCAAAGGAATCAAGCGGGAATGAATAGGATGCGGTTGCCGCAATATTAAACTTGGGCACAGATGGTAGACGGTTTCCATCACGAACACCACCAAGAACATTGCCGAAACTGTCAAACACCGTTGAATCAAATTCAGATTGCAGCACACTACCGGCAACCGAAAGGTCAAGACCTTCAATCGGATGCGCCTTCATTTCAAACTCAACCCCTTGCGAGTGCGCATCCTCAACATTAAAGGAAACCCGTGAAGAACATGACCCCGCATCAAGCGTTACCTGAAGATTCGAGATTTTGGTATAAAAAGCCGCCACATTTACTGTCACATTACCTGTATTGACCTTTGCTCCAACCTCATAATTCCACAATGTTTCATCATCATAGTCCTGAAAACCACCGAAGATAGCCAAATCTGCTGCATCACACAGGGCTGTATTCAAGGGATCATTCACCCCGCCGAGACGGAAGCCTTTTGAAATCTGTGCATTGACGGTTATTTCATCATTAATGTCATAACTGGCAAGGAACCTTGGGGTAAAGCCATTGGAGGAAGTAGCGTCAACCTGATCAACCACGCCATTACCGAATAGCCCCACCTGGGTCACACTACGCACTTCTTCATAGTCATAATAACGACCACCTGCCGTGAAATGGAAGTCGTCGCTAAAATCATAAGTCGCCTCGGCAAATCCTGCGATTTGCTCCAGTGAATAGGGCAAGAGAGAGAAGAAGGGAGAATCCACCGGCGCAATACCCGCACCCGTAGCCGCCGCAGTTCCCGCACCTAAAGCGGCATCCACAAAGGCATCATAACCTGGCGTTGGCAGGAATTGTTTGTAAAAACGGTCGGTATTTGAATAGAATACCCCGGCAACCCACTGCAGCGGGCCATCATCGCTGGAGCTTACCCGCAATTCCTGAGTGAAGGAATCAACTTTTGTGGTATCCAGCAAATTTGATGGTAGCAGAGTCGCGGCATCACCAAGAGCCAAATCGACAGATACACTGCCGGTCAAGGCACTGGCATCGCGGCTAACCAGAATATCGCGGTCAGTATAACTGGTGACGGATGTCAGATCAAAATCGTCATAATTGGCGATAACGGTCAGATCTGCAATCAGGGTTTCATCTTTAAAACCCTCTCTTAACAACAGGAATTGCTGTCTTTCCTCAAATTGCACAGGTGTGCGTGTGGTGGTGAAAGGATTGGCAAACAGATTAAAGACTTCCTGACGGTTGTTTCCGTCCATGTCAATTTCCTGATATATCACCCGTGGGGTAATTGTTACATTTTCCGTTGGCTTAAATAAAATCGATATACGGCCACCGGAACGCGAGCCGCTGTTGACATTTTCATCAATGCTACCGCCTTCACGAAGCGCATCAATAAAGCCCGCATATTCCGTATGATAACCAACAATACGGACAGCAGCCTTATCATCAGAAAGTGGCATATTGATCATGCCTTTGATATGTCCGCCAGTACCGCCACCATCTATCACATTGATATTGCCTTCAACACTGCCTGAAAAACCATCCATATCCGGTTGGTTGGTGATATAACGAATGGTGCCGCCAATGGAACCTGAGCCAAACAATGTACCCTGCGGCCCGCGAAGAACTTCCACACGGTTCAAGTCATAAAAATCAATATCAGGGGTAAAGAGCGACAAGGAAATAACGGATTCATCAAGATAAACCCCAACCTGTTCCTTGACACCGGGCTGGTCACGGACAATCTGTCCGGCAGACACACCGCGAATGGCGACCTGACTTTGGCCTGGGCCAAGGTTTTGAATCTGCAAACCGGCCACATTACGCGCCAGATCTTCAAGGCTTGTGGCCCCGGAGCGCTGTATATCTGCCTGTGACTGGGCATTGATTGAAAAGGGAACATCTTTGATTAAGGATGACCGCTTTGTCGCCGTCACCAGTATTTCTTCAAAGACAAATTTATCAGCTTTATCTTCCTGAGCATAAGAATTGCCGGATATTATCATGCTGGTTGCAACTGCAGTACCCGCAAGTGTGTTGAGTTTTCTTGATATTTTCATGGGATTTTCCTCAATGGTTTAATTTTGTATTATTTTTAGAGTACTTATAATTATACACAAGTGGCTTAAGAACTTTAGACCGCGAAGTCTTCATGTACAATATAATCCAATTTTAAATGCAAAATCAAGATTTTTTGATCAATCAGTAAAATACACTGCCAAGAGTATCATAACTACTTTACAAGTAATAATGGTAAAACTAAGAATTAACGAAGGCGGGAGACTGCTGATAAAGTTGGCGGGTTTGTTCAGGTTCTAGCGTTTTTTCTTCCATGACGGATTATCCTATGTTTTTTCACTCACCATGTTCTTCTTCCACACTCAACTCTGCTGCTATAGCCTAATAATCCGGCAAAATATCCGGGCGTGGATATAACTCGTCCATGGGCACAGATTTGCCATTTTCCTGAACAATGCGGATATGTTTACGGTCCATGAGCCTTGGTCTGACCATTCCGCAGGAATGCGATATGGTCTGGACTTCATGGACCATATTTTCACAGTAACTGGCAACTTTCGCTGCCTTGTCACCCGGGTTCAGTCCCTTTTGCAGCCGCTTGTCGTGGGTCGTGATCCCCGTGGGGCAGGTATTTTTATTGCATTTCATGGCCTGTATGCAGCCTAACGAAAACATAAACCCGCGAGCAGAGGTGACAAAATCCGCCCCTGTAGCGATGGCCCAGCCGACCTCTGAGGGTGTGATCAATTTGCCGGAAGATATCAGCCTGATGCGGTCCCTGAGACCATATTTATGCAGAACGTCAGAAACCAGCGGCAGGGCCTCCTTAATCAGCAGTCCCACATTATCCATCAATGGCATGGGGGCGGCGCCTGTGCCACCATCGCCACTGTCAATGGTGATGAAATCAGGGGCGCTTTCAATACCGCGCCGGTGAATTTCCGCGCACATATCCTCAAGCCAGTCACAGCCGCCGATAACGGTTTTAAAACCCGCCGGTTTGCCGGTAACGTCACGGATACGGCCTATCATATCAAGCATTTCATCGATATCGTTAATTTCAAGATGGCGGTTCGGCGAGATGGAATCCTGCCCTGCGGGGATGCCGCGGATTTTAGCAATGGTCGCGGTGACCTTGATAGCTGGTAAGATACCACCTTTGCCGGGCTTTGCCCCCTGACTCATTTTCAGCTCAAACATACGCACCTGCTCATGGGCGGCCACCTGCCTGAGCTTGTCATCACATAAATTGCCCTGCGCGTCCCGTACGCCATATTTGGCCGTACCAATCTGCATGACGATATCGCAACCGCCTTCCAGATGATAAGGCGACAGCCCGCCTTCCCCGGTATTCAGCCAGCAACCAGCTATATGTGCCCCTCTGGACAGCGCCCGCACCGCAGGGGTTGACAGCGCACCGTAACTCATGGCCGAGATATTAAAAAATGACGGCGCATTATAAGGCTGCCTGCAATAGGGCCCGATTTCCACAGCCTGCATATCAACGGCATCTATATTCAGTGTCGGGAAAGGACAATTGACAAAAATCACCGTGCCAGCGGGATTGAGGTTTTTGGTCGAGCCAAAAGCAACTGTATTATCATGGCCCTTCGCTGCCCGGTCCACCCAGTCCCGTTCGGCCCGGTTGAAGGGCATTTCCTCCCGGTCCATGGCAAAGAAATACTGGCGAAAAAACTCGCCCAGCGTGCTGAATAGATAACGAAAGCGGCCAAATACCGGGTAATTGCGCCGGATGGCATCCTCTGTCTGGGTCACATCTGTGATGAATAGAACAACAATGGCCAAAACACCCAGACCAAAAACAGAAACGAACAATGTTGACAGGATACTTAAATTACTCACGACGGCATCGGCAGAAGGCATGATATCCATGATCATATTTCTTTCATTATCTATTTCAGTAAAGTTACTTATTTCTCCATAACACAGGGACAAAGTAACATAAAATGACAAGAAAGTGAGAAAGCACACTAAATAATATCTCCCCCAAGTCATACGGTAACTTTACGGGCTCATCACGCGATAGTCTAAGGAAAAATGGGTGGGTTGGTTGGGGTGGCAGGATTCGAACCTGCGCATGACGGGATCAAAACCCGTTGCCTTACCACTTGGCTACACCCCAGCAGATATGCGAATATCTGAAAGTTGCCGCGAACATAAGCAGATTTCAATCAACTTGCAACGAGGATTCCGTAAAAAAAAGATTTTTTTACGCTATGCATCGATTTTAAGGAATTGACAAGGCTATTGCACTAGAAGATAAGTCATAAATGTGATTTACATTTGAGGAATATGAATGGCTATTGTCGTAACCGGGGCCGCAGGATTTATTGGATTTAATGTTGCCAGACTTCTTCTTGATCGCGGGGAAGACGTGATTGGAATTGATAACATAAATGATTATTACGATGTAAATCTTAAAAAGGCCCGCCTCGCGGAAATAGAGGATAAGGCGGCCTTTACTTTCCTGAAACTGGATTTCTCGGATTTTGAGACCCTGAAAACGGCCTTGGATAAGCATAATGTCAAAAAGATAATTCACCTTGGCGCACAGGCCGGGGTCAGATATTCGCTCACCAATCCTTTTGCCTATGCCCAGTCAAACCTGATTGGCCATTTGAACATTATGGAATATAGCCGACATAGACCGGGCTTTGAGCATCTGGTTTATGCGTCATCATCGTCGGTATATGGTGGCAATAAAAACATGCCTTTTTCGGTGGATGACCGGGTGGATAACCCTGTATCCCTTTATGCCGCGACCAAAAAGGCTGATGAATTGATGAGCCAGAGCTATGCTCATCTGTATCGGCTGCCACAAACTGGGTTACGATTTTTTACTGTCTATGGTCCGTGGGGCCGCCCGGACATGGCCATGTGGATTTTTACCAAAAAAATTCTGGCTGGTGAGCCAATTCCGGTGTTCAACCACGGTGATATGCTACGGGATTTTACCTTCATTGACGATATTATTGACGGCATTGTCCGCTGTCTGGATAATCCGCCCAAAGATGACGGAAACATGCATACCATTGGCTCCAATGCGCCGCACCGGCTCTATAACATCGGTAACAATAATACGGTCAGGCTACTGGATATGATCAAGGTTCTGGAAGAAACACTGGGCAAATCCGCAGAAATGAACCTGCTGCCAATCCAGCCGGGGGATGTCAAGGAAACTGCTGCTGATATTACCGCAATCCAGAATGATCTTGGCTTTGATCCAAAAACCAAAATAGAGCAGGGCATTCCAAAATTTATCCATTGGTATAAACAATATCACCAAATTAACTAAGGAGAGCGCAGTACTTGGCCTGGGACAACCTGATTTCTAGAACTGTCTGGATGTTATTGCAACCGAGTAACCTGATCTTCATATTTATACTGGCGGGCATTATTTTAATCTGGCGCAGGCGTCAGAAGACCGGACTATCAATACTTACAGTCTGTATAACCCTTTATGCATTGGTCATGTTTGGCCCTTTGACCGATTGGCTCATGATACCTTTGGAAAAACGCTTTTCTATCTATACCAATGATGTCAACCACGGACCCTATAGCGGCATCATTGTCCTTGCCGGGGCTGAACGCCTGGACTATAGCACACGAAGTAATCAGGTTGTTCTGAACGGGGCGGCAGAAAGGCTGATTGAGGCGGCAAAGCTGGCCCGCGCCTTCCCGGAACTCCCCATCATATATTGTGGTGGAGGAAGAATAGGGCATATGCTGACTGAAGTGGATATTGCCCGAAAATTCTTCACCGAGGCCGGAATTGACCTTTCCCGTATCCGTTTTGACGATAAATCATATAATACCTATACCAATGCCATAGAAGGCAAAAAGCTCATCAAAGAGCATGAAGCGGAAAAATGGCTACTGGTCACAAGTGCCTTTCATATGCCCCGTTCCGTTGGCGCATACAGAACCGCCGGCATCAATATACAACCCTATCCGGTCGATTATAGGACCGAATTATCCACATCGGTATTAAGAAAGCCAAATGCCGGTCGAAATTTTTATCAGCTGGACTATGCGATCCACGAATGGGTTGGACTTCTGGCCTATTACATCAGCGGTCACAATAATGAATTATATCCGTCACCCTAATTCTTCAGATCAGTATTCGGGTAAAAATTGCTCCAGATCATCCAAAGTACTTCACTGTCAACGGGTATTCTTTCCAGCTTTCCGGCTGGTGTGTTGCCCTGCACATCAATTTCCGTAACCTCAATTGTCTGTCCATCAATCATTCGGGAAAATCCAGCCACAGTATCGAACCCGGCATAATAGGCAAGCACCACATCCCTGCCGCCAACTGAGGTATTGAAAATCGGGTTACGTTTGATAAAGTCTTTGGTATAGGCGATAGCAGTTTCACCAACCACAACCCCATAGACCTTCTCTTTGGGGTGCAGCCTATCATCCTTGTGTTTCATGGTCGGAAAGGCCGGTTTGTCCTCGGTATATTGACGATTAACAACATCAAAAACCATGCCGCTCACCATTTTATCCCACAGACTAGTTGCCGGATTATAAAATACTGTGCCTTTTGGATATATCTGCTGGAATGCGCCGAGCGTCATGACCTGTGTCGGGTATTTTTTGAGACTTATTTTGCTACGCTCAAGTCTGCCATATATCTGCTGGATCGGAATGTTGGTATTTTCATCAAACAACACCAGATTATTTT
>JAJFIP010000247.1 GCA_021774875.1 Emcibacter sp. | reverse complement strand
CCATAACCCACTCAACCACACCCGCCGCAGTCAATAAGTCATGACAGACTTCCTTTTGCTGTTGGGTCACATTCCTGTTGGGACAGCCGACAGTAATACCCTGACCAATGGCTGCTGGCGTATTGGGCATGGCGCGCACGATGGCGGCATCCTGTCCTAGATGACTTTCAAAATAGTCAATGTTTTTTCCAGCGGCAACGGAAAGAAATACTGCCCCGTCACAGTCAATGTATTTCAGATCTTCCATCACCTGATCCATCATCTGTGGTTTAACGGCCAGAACGACGAAACCCGGTTTTATGTCTTGTTTCAGCTCAGAAATATTTTCAACAATAGAACAGCCCGCCAATTGTTGGCTACTCTTAAGAAAAGGATCAACAATCAATACCGCAGAGCCAGACAAACCGCCATTAAGCCAGCCCTGCAACATGGCCCCGCCCATCTTGCCACAGCCAATGAGCAACAGCGGATTATCAGTCGATATTTGCGACAGTTTTGACATTTCTAAATCCCTCAAAATCAGGCTTCGCCGATGGTTTCCAGCATAGCCGACTGTAACGCCTCATCCGGATTTTTTCCGGCCCAGAGGACAAACTGAAATACAGGATAATATTTATTACTTTCGGCGAGGATGGCATCGGTAATTTTTTCACAAGCTACTGCGGTCAGATCATGATCGGCCCCAAGCATACTGCTGTGACGGAACATCAGGGTGTTATCCTCTGTCCAGATGCCAAAATGCCCAACTGCCAGCCGTTCATTGACCAGATTTATGGTTTCCAGTATTTTCGCTTTTTTATTATCAGGTACGCGCATATCCAGCATGGCCGCTGCCTGCAGCAGATTATCCTCCATTTCCCAGAAATAGCGGATATGAAAATCGCACCACTCGCCATTCACAGCCACGATAATTTCGTCATCTGTGGAGCGTTCATAGGGCCATTCATTTTGGCCAGCTATCATTTCCAGAATATCAAGCGGGTTAGCCGTAAAATCAGCACACCCGTCATAATTTACCATTGTCATTTTTTAGTGCTTTTTGTTTTTTTGGGCTTGAGAGCTTTCTCCAGGCTCATTATTTTCTTTTTCAATGCAGCATTTTCAGCGCGTGCAGCTTTTGCCATGTCACTGACAACATCAAATTCTTCCCGGCTGACCAGATCCATATCCCGGAAAATATGTTCCAGCCGCGCACGGATCATGGCTTCAACCTCACCCTTGACCCCATGCAGGGTTCCAACGGCACTTTGGCCCAATTTTGCCAGATCATCGAAAAATTTATTGTCCGTCTGCACATGATCACCTTTAAGATAAAAGCGTAATATGACCAAAGTCACAGTGATTGCCAAGTGGATTTGAATTTCATGATACTTGACTTGGCCGCCGAGCCCTGCATGATAGCCCCTAAACAATTGTAAAACAGCGATAACCGGCGACAAATATATGTTAGAAATATTATTATCATCCAGCCTTACCTTCCCCAATATATCTCCGGAAATTGTCAGTATTGGCCCATTGACGATTCGCTGGTATTCCATGGCCTATCTTATAGGCTGGGCTTTTGCCTGGTTTTATATGCTGCAACTGATCAAGAAAAAGGGCGCCCCCTGCAACGCGGCACAGGTCGGCGACTTCGCTTTCTGGGCTATGGTTGGGGTAATTCTTGGCGGCAGACTGGGCTATGTGGTCTTTTATAACCTGAGCCATTATCTGAATAATCCGGGGGATATTCTCGCCCTATGGGATGGTGGCATGTCATTTCATGGCGGTTTCATCGGGGTATCTGTGGCGACCTGGGTTTTTTGTATCAAGCAAAAAATAGCTTTTTTCCGCTTCACCGACCTGTTGGCCTGTATTACCCCCTTTGCGTTATTCCTCGGACGGTTGGCAAATTTCATCAATGGCGAGCTTTTTGGCCGCCCGACAGATGCCCCTATCGGCATGGTTTTTCCACGAGGTGGACCCCTGCCCCGGCACCCGAGCCAGCTATATGAGGCGGCCCTGGAAGGACTGGCCCTGTTTTTTCTGCTTTGGTTCCTGTTTCATTTTACCACTGTGCGGAAAAAGCCGGGCGTATTAACCGGGGTTTTTATTATCGGTTATGCCGTCGCGAGGACTTTTGTCGAACAATTCCGCGAGCCGGATAATCATATCGGTTTCCTTTATGGCACCGGATTTCTCACCATGGGGCAATTACTGTCAATTCCCATGGTTCTGTTGGGGCTTTACCTGATATTTCGTAAGGTCAACAAGGCCATATGAATGCGCTGGGCACATATTTAATCAAACTGATTAAAGCGCAGGGCCCGATCACCATTGCCACCTTTATGGCCGAAGCCCTCGGCAATGCAAAATATGGCTATTACATGAAACAAGACCCGTTCGGCGGAAAAGGTGACTTCACCACGGCACCTGAAATCAGTCAGATGTTTGGCGAGATGGTCGGATTGTGGCATGCTGTCAACTGGCTGAATATGGGTAGTCCTGATAAAATTCACCTGATAGAAATTGGCCCCGGACGCGCAACCCTGATGCAGGATGTGCTGAGAGCCATGAAAGTCATCCCCGGATTGCTTGATGCCATAGAAGTTCATCTGGTTGAAATGTCACCAAAACTCAGGGAAATTCAAGCGGAGAAGCTTAAAAACTACGCCCAACTCACATGGCATAATCGCATCAGTGATGCCCTCGGTAGTGCCAAGGGAGAGCCGATATTAATCATCGCCAACGAATTTTTTGATGCCCTGCCTGTGCGCCAGTTTCAAAAACAGGAAACTGGCTGGCATGAAAGACTGATCTGTCTTGACGATCAGGAGAAATTATCCCTGCAACTTGCCCCTGTAGCTTCCCCCGAACAGGTCATCCCTGTTGCATTGCATAGGGCAGATATAGGCAGCATTGCAGAGGTTTGCACGATCGGGGAAAATATATGTTCAGAGATAGCTGAGCATATACAACAATATTGCGGGGCCGCCCTGATCATTGATTATGGCCATGATGCCCACGGCACAGGCGATACACTTCAGGCGGTCAAAAACCATAAATATGTTGATATTTTGTCAGATCCCGGTGATGTGGACCTGACTTGTCATGTGGACTTCCAGCGGCTGAAAGAAATTGCCCTCAAATGTGAAACCCGGACTTATGGCCCAATAAATCAGGGAAAATTCCTCAAATCGCTGGGCATAGAAGCAAGGTCACAAACATTGCTTGCCAATGCCAATGACCAGCAACAAAAAGATATATTGTCCGCCCTCCACAGGCTAACCGATAACAGTGAAATGGGCGCATTATTTAAAGTTTTAGGACTGACCGACAAGAGCCTTGCAGGTGTGACCGGGTTTGAGCAATGATTTGCAGCCCGATTTTGACCAATTTAAAAATTCGCCATGGTTTTTTCACCCGTAACGGCGGCTGTTCATCAGGCATTTATGCCTCATTAAACTGCGGCCCCGGATCGGATGACATTCCGGAAAATATCAGAAAAAACCGCCAGACTATTTTGTCGGCTCTCGACCCCAAAGCCACCAGACTTTGTGGGCTTCATCAGGTCCATAGCAACATTGTGCATTATCTGGAGAAACTCTGGGATGATGATGAGCTACCCAAGGGTGATGCTGTGGTTTCCCGACAAAGAAATATCGCCCTTGGCATCCTGACTGCAGACTGTGCGCCTGTGTTGTTTGCTGACCCTGAAAATGGCGTGATCGCTGCCGCCCATGCCGGATGGAAAGGGGCTCTCGCAGGTATCATAGAACATACGGTCCGGGTGATGTGCCAGAAGGGTGCGGAACTCTCTCAAATTATTGCAGTAGTCGGTCCCTGCATTACTCAGGAAAACTATGAAGTCGGGCCTGAGTTTGTGGAAAATTTTTCAGATCACCAACGGTTTTTTATAAATAGCTTTAACAAAAATCATTATTTATTTGATTTAAAAGGATTTATTCTTAGCCAATTAAAAATGACCGGCCTTGAAAAAATTACTGCTCTCGCCAATGACACATACGGAGATGAGGATAATTTTTTCAGCTACCGCAGGAGCACTCACCGCAATGAAAAAGATTATGGACGGCAAATTTCTGCAATCATGCTTCTTTAGTCGCTTTTTAAAAATTTTCCCGCTATAAATTCTACTAAAGATTCGTTGGATAAAGTGTAAGAGGAAAACGTTTATGAAACTTCTGTCCGGTAACAGCAATCGGCCCCTTGCAGAAGCAATCGCCAGTTGCCTGAATATGAAACTGACCAAAGCAGACGTTAAACGTTTTTTAGACGAGGAAGTCTGGGTGGAAATTAGAGAAAACGTCCGTGGTGAGGACGTTTTTGTGATTCAGCCAACTTCTTATCCGGCAAATGACAATGTCATGGAGCTTCTGGTCAGTATTGATGCCTTACGCCGTGCAAGTGCTAACCGGATTACAGCCGTTATTCCCTATTTCGGTTATGCCCGCCAGGACAGGAAACCAGGCCCCAGAACCCCAATATCGGCAAAACTTCTGGCTAACCTGATAACTCAGGCAGGCGCAGACAGGGTACTGACTATGGATCTGCATGCAGGGCAAATTCAGGGATTTTTCGATATTCCCACTGATAATCTGTTTGCTTCCCCGGTACTGGTCAGCGATATCAAGAAAAATCTCATGGATAATGGGGAAAAAGTAATGGTTGTTTCGCCCGATGTCGGTGGCGTTGTCCGCGCCCGGGCCCATGCTAAACGTCTTAATAATGCGCCGCTGGGTATCATTGATAAACGTCGTGAAAAAGCCGGTGTATCTGAGGTCATGAATATCATCGGCGATGTGGAAGGCTATCACTGCATTCTGGTAGATGATATTGTGGATTCAGCCGGAACCCTGTGTAATGCAGCCACCGCCCTGAAAGCCAATGGAGCTACAGGTGTAAGCGCATATGTAGCCCACGGTGTATTCTCTGGCCCTGCGGTTGATAGAATTACCGCATCAGAACTGGAATCTGTTGTTACTACCGATAGTATCTGCGCTACTGAAGCTGTCGCAAACTGTGCCAAAATCCGTCAGGTAAGCATCGCGCCACTATTTGCTGAAGCCATCAAACGGATCAATTGTGAAGAGTCCGTTTCCGTCCTGTTCGATTAGCTGTTAAAATATATAAATAATCGTTGAGTTTTTAGGCATTTCACGTTAAAAGCTGCGAACTGTAAGGTCTGTGCTCTTGCTAAGTGTACAGGCCTTTGATATTGGCACCCCTGGAGGCCAATGTCTTATTATATCAATTAGGAGAAACAAAATGGCAAATCCAGTTTTAAAAGCTGAATTGCGCGAAAAAGCGGGTAAGGGGTCCTCTCGTGCGTTACGGAGAGAAGACAAAATACCGGCGGTTATTTACGGCGACAAAAAAACACCTTCCTTGGTTACTCTGTCCAGAGTTGATCTGGTCAAGGAATTAAACAAGGGCGGGTTCATGAATACTTCCTATGAAGTAAAAGTTGGCAATGACAAGGAAACTGTACTTCCGCGTGATGTACAATTTCATCCTGTCACAGACTGGCCACTTCATGTTGATTTTCTGCGCTTAGCTAAAGGGTCTACATTGAACATCATGATCCCAATACATTTCATTGGTGATGAAGAATGTCTTGGCATTAAAGCTGGCGGTATCCTTAATGTGGTTCGTCATGAGATTGAACTCTCATGCCCGGCAAATGCTATCCCCGAAGCCATCGAAATTGACATTACTCAGCTTGAGATGAATGACAGTGTTCACATTAGTACGGTAACACTACCCGAAGGTGTGACCCCGGTTATTGATGACCGTGACTTCACTATTGCTATGATTTCTGCACCGAGCGGACTGAAGAGTTCCGATGAGGATGAAGAAGAAGAAATAGAAGGTGAAGAAGGCGAAGAAGGCGAAGGCGAAGAAGGCGAAGAAGCCACAGAAGAATAATCTTTACTCTTAAGGATTAGCCATGTTGTTATTGGTCGGACTGGGTAACCCCGGTAATAAATACAACGACAATCGGCATAATATTGGATTTATGGCGGTGGACGGGATTGTTCGCCGCCATAATTTTAGCCCCCCCAAGGAACGCTTTCAAGGTCTTATTTTTGAAGGACGGCTTGGGTCAGAGAAAATCCTGATCCTGAAGCCACAAACCTTTATGAATCTTTCGGGCCAGTCTGTTGGTGAAGCTGCCCGTTTTTATAAAATTCCGCCACAAGGTATTTTTGTCTTTCATGATGAACTGGATATTCCAGCAGCCAAGGTAAAATTCAAGACCGGCGGCGGACATGCGGGAAATAATGGCATACGCAGTATAATCCAGCATATGGGAAAAGATTTTCACCGAATCCGCATAGGCATTGGCCATCCGGGAGATAAGGATCAGGTCCACGGCCATGTGCTGGGAAATATTGAAAAATCTGATCAGATATGGCTGAAACCTTTGCTTGAGGCGATTGCTATTGCCGCCCCTGCCCTCACGGACCGATCCGGTGAAACGGCAGGTGCCAGATTTTTAAATGAAGTCGGCCTGCGGCTCAAACCAAATAACAACGGATAAAATTATGGGTTTTAAATGTGGTATTGTCGGATTACCCAACGTGGGTAAATCAACGCTTTTTAACGCACTGACCAATACGGCAGCAGCGGCAGCAGCCAATTACCCATTCTGTACCATTGAACCAAATGTGGGACAGGTTCCTGTGCCGGATCCGCGCCTCCTTCTGCTAGCTGAAATAGCAGGATCAAAGGAAATTATCCCAACCCAACTGTCTTTTGTTGATATTGCCGGTCTGGTGCGCGGCGCATCAAAAGGCGAAGGTCTGGGCAATCAATTCCTTGCCAATATTCGCGAAGTGGACGCCATCATACATGTCCTGCGCTGTTTTGAAGATGACGACATCACTCATGTTGAAGGTATTATTGATCCTATAGCCGATGCTGAAACTGTTGAGACAGAATTGATGCTTGCTGATATTGACAGCCTTACTAAACGAATGGGTGGCCTGGAGAGACGTATCCGGGGGCAAGACAAAGAAGCAAAGCAGATCATGGCTTTGGTAGAACGCATGTTGGAAGTTCTGGAGCAAGGCATCCCTGCCCGCACCGTGAAGGCCG
>JAJFIP010000246.1 GCA_021774875.1 Emcibacter sp. | reverse complement strand
GGTCGGGCAGGCACCAAAGGGGTTATTAAAAGAAAACAGCCGTGGCTCAATTTCCTCAATAGTGAAACCGGATACAGGACAGGCGAATTTTGCAGAAAACAGAATTCTCTCACCCATTTTCGTGCCACTGGCATATTCTGCGAAAGCCAGTCCGTCAGCTAGCTCAAGGGCTGTTTCCATACTATCAGCAAGGCGAATTTCCAGATCAGGTCGCACTACCAGACGGTCAACAACCACCTCAATATCATGCTTTATTTTTTTATCCAGCGCGGGGATGTCATCAATTTCAAAAAATTCGCCATCCACCTTGACACGCTGGAATCCTTGTCGTTGCAACTCGGCAAATTCCCGGCGATATTCACCCTTGCGCCCACGCACTATTGGCGCAAGAAGGTATAGGCGGGTGCCTTCTTCCAATGCCATAATCTTATCCACCATCTGACTTATGGTCTGGCTTTCAATGGGAAGTCCGGTTGCCGGGGAATAGGGTACTCCAATCCGGGCATAGAGCAGGCGCATATAGTCGTATACTTCCGTAACTGTTCCCACTGTGGAGCGCGGATTACGGGATGTGGATTTTTGCTCAATGGATATGGCAGGGGACAGCCCGTCAATATGGTCACAGTCTGGCTTCTGCATCAGTTCCAAGAACTGCCGGGCATAAGCTGACAGGCTTTCCACATAACGCCGCTGACCTTCGGCATAAATAGTATCAAAAGCAAGAGAAGACTTGCCTGACCCGCTCAGGCCCGTAATAACCACCAGTTTGTCACGGGGGATATCCACATTGATATTCTTCAGGTTATGCTCTCTTGCGCCCTGAACTGAAATCTTGGTCAGCATATTAAATTTTGCGCCCTTCCTACATAATAATATTAGCAATTTGAAGTTTTTTATTAATAAGTCAAGTTCTTATTTTGTTCTCATTGAATTTTGTGATACTAGTGGTTATTGTAGTGCCAAGCAAACCAATCAACGATAGGAAATAAATATGGCCGGAAGTGTCAACAAAGTAATTCTCGTGGGTAACCTCGGGCGGGATCCTGAAGTACGTCATACTCAGGATGGCAAGCCAGTAGTGACGCTTAATCTTGCCACTTCTGAAAACTGGAAAGATCGTAACACAGGCGAGCGAAAAGAAAGAACTGAATGGCACCGCGTGGTTATTTTTAATGAAAATCTGTGCCGGGTTGCGGAACAATATCTTCGCAAAGGCTCCACGCTTTATATTGAGGGTGCTTTGCAGACCCGCAAATGGACCGATAATTCCGGTGTAGAGAAATATACTACCGAGGTAGTATTACAGAGATTCCGTGGTGAACTGACCATGCTGGGTGGCCGTAATGATGGCGGTGGTTCCGGCGGTGGCGGCGATTACGGCGGATCATCTTCCGGTGGGGAAAGTGGTGGATCATCAGGTGGCGGCTCCGCAGACCTGGATGATGAAATCCCTTTCTAATTTTCTTTGATAAAGATCACCCACAACATATCTCTTCACGAAGATGAGATTAAGGAACATTTCATTCGTTCCCCCGGTCCCGGCGGGCAGAATGTCAATAAGGTGGAAACAGCTGTCCAGCTTCGATTTGATGCCGGAAATAGTCTTGCACTCAAATCAGATGTCTTTGCGCGTCTGAAACATATAGCAGGCCACCGTATGACATCAGCTGGTCTGATTATCATCACAGCCAATCGTTTCCGCAGTCAGCTAAGGAATCGTGAAGATGCGCTTGCTCGACTGATTGATCTTATCCGACAAGCCGCCGTAAGGCCCAAAAGTCGCCGGGCCACAAAACCCAGCCGTAGTTCCATTGCTAAAAGAGTGGAAACAAAGAAAAAGCGTAGCGCTCAAAAAAAGCAACGTCAAAAGAAAATCTCATTTGAGTGAATTTATAATTTTCTGCACTTGCAGTGATATGAATTATTGCGTATTTTGCCGCTGCTATAATAGTTACTTTTTCTTCTGGAAGGATAAAGCCAATGGCTTTCATTGCTGATTCATTAAACCGGGTAAAACCATCACCCACCATTGCCGTCACCACCAAGGCGGCTGAGCTGAGAGCGGCAGGCCGGGATGTCATTGGACTTGGGGCAGGGGAGCCTGATTTCGACACGCCGGATAATATCAAGGAAGCCGCTATACAGGCCATTTGGGACGGCAAGACCAAATATACCCCGGCAGACGGCACACCAGAGCTTAAAAAAGCCATTTGTGTGAAATTCAAACGTGATAATGGTCTTGAGTATGAGCCCAGTCAAATCACGGTGAATAATGGTGGCAAGCACACAATTTATAATGCCTTTGTCGCCACATTAAATCCGGGAGATGAGGTGGTTATACCCACACCCTATTGGGTGTCTTATCCTGATATGGCAATTCTGGCCGGAGGAAAGCCGGTTTTTGCTGAAGCGACAATGGCGGAAAACTTTAAACTGAAGCCTGAAGTCCTTGAAGCCGCTATCACCGACAAGACCAAATGGGTTATTCTGAATTCGCCAAGCAATCCATCCGGTGCGGCTTATAGTGCTGATGAAATGAAGGCACTTACCGATGTTCTGCTAAAATATCCTCATGTCTGGGTCATGGTTGATGATATTTATGAGCATATTGTTTATGATAATTTTGAGTTTGTTACTCCGGCACAGGTGGAACCGAAATTATATGACCGGACCCTGACCATTAACGGTGTTGCCAAGGCCTATGCCATGACGGGATGGCGCATTGGTT
>JAJFIP010000245.1 GCA_021774875.1 Emcibacter sp. | reverse complement strand
TCAGCTAAATGAGATTTCAGACAGAAGGCTAGGTGACATTTTTGAGAAGAGAATGCAAGGCTGGCCATTCATGGAGATTGCTCACTATCTCGGCATTGGTGAAACAACAGTCCGTGACAGGCTAAAAGTAGCTAAGGCATGGCTTATAGAAGCTGGACCAACTCTTGCTCCAGCTTAACTAACGTCTTGGTTTCTCCCGTCTGGCAATTGATCAGGTGGGAGAAACCAAATTGATTTGAGAAGTCAATAATTCGGACTGCACATCTTGTGATACTTAATATAAAGCTTTCGGCAAAACATGTTCCTATCCATTACCCACACCACAGGAGCATAGAAGGATCGCAATTGTGCGAGATGCTTGGTATGCAAGTTTCCATTTGAGTCTTCTACAAAAACAACGACAGGCCCAATACTCAGAACATAGACCATTAGCAAAATAGGAATGGCATAACCCAGAAACCAAAGGAGCTTTGATTCTTTCTTTTCAGACATACGAACAACCTATAGGCAATCAGTAGTGCGGTAGAGTGTTTATAAAATCTTACGCCAGAATCCTTCATATTTTTCTAGTAAATCCAAGATAAAAGGACTCTTCAATGCGATGAGTGTGATAGGAGAATAAACAAAATTTGCAAAGTACAGATATTCCTGTTTTAACCATTCACCATCTGAGTTTTGCAAAATTGCAGCAACAGGCCCAATGCTTAATACATAAACCACAAGCAGTATCGAGATTCCATAGAACCATTTTCGTCGAGTTCTAGGTTTTTTCTTTTCAGACATTCGGACCACCTTAGGCACATTGAAAATGAACCAAACGTAGTTTAATCAATTGAAGAAAAAAAAGTAAGAGCAAAACACAACACCCCTGAGAATCGCACAGGATGCCCTGTAACGCGATGAAATAAAATACGATGATTATCATTCGGAAATGAACCCCATTAATGGAGATTTGAAGCAGTGGCAGTAATCAACGTTTACCTAACAAAGAGAAACAACAGCAAGAATTTCCAGATGCGTTGGGTTGATCCTGATACCGATCGGGAGAAATGGCAAAGCACTAAGACCAATATCAAACGCGATGCCGAACGCATTAAAATCCAGACAGAAAAAGAACTCAATGAGGGAACTTATTACAAGATTGTCAAAACCAGTTGGTCAGACTTTCGTGAACGCTATGAAACTGAAGTTGTGCCAGGTATGGCGAAAGGCACAGCGGGAATGATCTCGATTACTTTCAATCACGTTGAGCGAGCTATTAACCCTAAGACACTAAAACAGATTGATGGGAATGCTCTCAGTAAGTTTGTGAAAGCACTCCGTAAACGAGGTTTGAAGGAAATCACGATAAAGGACTATCTCGCACATCTCAAGTCGTCTCTGAATTGGGCAAGGTCAGTCGGTTTAATCAACGTTGTGCCGATGTTCCCCAAACTGAAGCGAGCCCGAGCAGAAAAAGCCATGAAAGGACGTCCGATCACCTTAGAAGAATTCGAACGCATGCTCGATGCCGTTACCAAAGTGATCAAAATGCCCAATGCGACAAAAGAAAAGCGGTCTGAGGTGATCGATTCGTGGCAATTCTACTTTCAGGGTTTATGGTTATCCGGTCTCAGACTCACAGAGTCCCTAGAACTATATTGGGATCGTGAAGACAAGCTATCACTCGATTTCAGCGGTAAGTATCCAATGATGCGAATCAGGGCTGAATCAGAGAAGGGTAATAAAGACCGACTGCTCCCTATCGTTCCGGAGTTCGCCGAATTCTTGAAAGCTATTCCAGAAGAGCAGAGGACTGGCCCTGTATTCGATCCACTACCAGAACGCAGCAACGGGAAACGGATGACAGCCCTTTCGATCTCTAAAAAGGTTGCCAAGTTCGGCAAGAAAGCAAATGTGGCTGTTAGTGATGACACGTACGCATCTGCTCACGATCTCAGACGTTCCATTTGGCGAACGTTGGTCTGTTGACGTTATGCCTCAGACCTTAATGGAACTGATGCGTCATGAGAGCATGGAAACAACGCTCAAGTTTTACGTTGGCAGAAACGCCGAAAAAACAGCCGACACACTATACAAAGTAGCCGAGGCGAAGTTACGTACCACTTTACGTAGTATTCCTGAAAACGAGCAGGGAACCCAAAAAGAGAAAGACTACAACTCGTTGTGAGTTATAGCCTTATGAATGCCCCCGCTAGGAATCGAACCTAGAACCTACTGATTAAGAGTCCGGGCAAACGCGCTCACTAATAATTCACCAAACACCAACTGCTACGTATATAGTTTTTGGTGTTTTTTTCTTTTTGTTGGACTGGTTGTTAATGAGTGTTCGATTGGTGTTTGGATGCGGAAGTTGGTGACGTTTTTGGTGACGTTTTTGGTGACGTTTTTGGTGACGTTTTTGGTGACGTTTTTGGTGACACTGGAAAATTCTCTCTCTGAAGTTTTACACTGGGCTTTCTGCTATTACAATTTTTCGATAACAATCGAGTTGTAAGCTATATTCTTGGCTTAGCTTATTTATTCAGAATACCATTGAGCGTGTGCTTGCATTAAGTGTGCATTTTTTTACTACCATGTTTACACTATAAATATCTTAAACTATTTGATTTAGGAATGAGATGGACTAGAAAGAATCCCCATGGATATTATTCGAGTACTGTTCCTAGCCGCTAACCCACATGGAACCCCATTGTTGAATCTTGCGAAAGAGGTACGGGAAATTACCGAAAAAGTTCGCATGTCAGAATATCGTGACCACTTAGATATCATATCTCGGTGGGCTGTTAGACCTGATGGTTTACTGGAATGTATCTATATTGACCAGCCTTTTATTCTACATTTTAGTGGGCATGGAACCCAAACGAATGAATTGATACTGGAAGATGAAAACGGCACCCCAAAGGCTGTTTCCAAAGATACGCTTAAAGCTCTTTTTTCTACACTTAATGGAAAAATCCGCGTGGTGTTTTTAAATGCTTGTTTCTCTCGGCAACAGGCAGAAGTAATATGTGAGAATATAGAATGTGCGATCGGTATGGACTGCGCTGTCCCAGACAAAACCGCTACTGTGTTCGCAGCAGCATTTTACCGAGCAATCGGATTCGGGCAATCAGTTCAAGCCGCCTTTGATCAGGCAAAGGTTGCGATTTTACTTGAGGGACTTGATGACTCGGCACCACAACTGATAACAGCCAAGGGGGTTGACGCTTCAAAGATTATTCTGATTTCTCCCGAAGAGCCTACTCGATCTGATGATGATCTTCCTTCAATGCACTTCGCACAGATTGAAATGGCAACAGATCAGTGTCTCTGGGAAGAAATGCAGCGAGGAGTCCAGCTTATCGCCCCATACTTAAACCCGTTGGGTGAAGAGTGGAAATTTGGAGGTCCTTATAAAGGTGTACCTCAGCCATGGTATCCTATAGGATCACATCAACTAATGACGAACTTTTGGCCCGAAGAACATCGCGAAGGAGAAATTCGTGTAGCAGATCCAATTATTGAATTTACCATCGTCAACAGATCGGCACATGCTTCGGTTATTTCGCGGATTGGGATTCGCCCGATAGCAGCATGGACTGCACCCAAAGGGCCACCATTTTCGGGCAAAATTAGTACATACGACAATTATGAATTACCAATCCAACAATTTGAAATTGGCGAAGACCTTTTTTTTCGTTTGCCTGATCCAATTCACCTTCAACCAAATGCGTCATATCGTTTTCGGCTTCAACTCCTCGACTACGCGGCTGGAGTACAACGGAATGAATCTGTGATACAGCTACTCGTAGTTGCCAATGAGCATGAGTATAATTCACCAGATATTTACCTTGGATTACACCAAATTGTGAATCCCGATGAGAACTTTACAAATCCTATTGAGACTTAAAAAACCATTCAATTTTTATGCCAAAGAGATATTCTGTTCAAAGTTACGATTATCTAAATGAATAAAAAAGAAACAACCAAACTTGACGAAAAAATTACTTGGTTCAAAAACCATCCTTGGATCTATATTGTCCTCTTGCTAGGGATTATAACTATTTCAATAGGAACCGTTTCGAAATCGATACTAAATATCGAAGATCTTGTCGATCACATTCAGCTATTTTTTAATAACCCAAACAAAAATAAACCACCTAGCGAATGGAGTAAGCAAGCAGAATTGTTTGGCAATTTTCTGCAGGAAAATATTCTCTATTTCCCTAGATCTGAGACCGTTGTTATTGAGCAGGATATAACTATAGACTTCTACCAAAATCTAAATCTTCAAGATGATACCCAATTGGACGAATTGAGAAATTCGATTGTAGTCCAATTAAAGAAACTAGTACCGATATATCACGGAAACAAAAAATTCCACATGCTGCCAGAAAGCCTTCGGAAAGAAATGAGAACACTCTATGTAGGTGTTAAAAAGCACGCACAGGATGACCCATAGTCAAACTAGTAACCTAAATTGTCAATTCATACTCCACCGAATCTTAAAAAATACCAAGTTAGGATTCCCTCAACTCTTTAGGTGACATTCTATCTGTAAGGTCTCTGAGCCTCTTTATCATCGTAGAAAAACGATGGGCTCCAACGAGCCGGTGTCTCTTTCTGAGTAAATTTGAAAAAAACTAAAGTTCTCTTGACAAAATTCAATCGGAAAGTGAATAATAGGTGATGTTATATGCACATTAACTAAGGAAATAATATGCTTCCCCAACTCACTCACCTTCAATTTTATGTTTTGTCAGTATTGATGGAAGGCAAAAAAGCTGGTCGTGAAGTTCGTGACAGACTTGCATCAGAACATCGACAAAAGAAAACCCTTGCCGCATTTTATCAACTGATGTCTCGATTAGAGGATGCCGGAATGGTAAAGGGTTGGTATGAATCAAAACGAATAGATGACGTTACAATTAAAGAACGTCGATATGAGATTCTCGGCCCTGGTATTAAAGCTAAGCAGGAACAAGAATCTTTTTATCTGCAAGCAAATCATGGACTTGATTTGGGAGGTGCTGTATAGAATGGCTGGGCACACTATAAAGATAGATCCATGTGATAATAGCTCATATAGCAAGGCTTCATTGCCGATTTCCTATTGTCTCTACGCTATAATAGCATCCGATTTAATAGTATCTGATATTATTTTTATGTATGCTGGTCTCCTTTCTGGGTTAGTTTCTGGATTTTCAATAGGTTTTATGTCGTTTGTTTTCTATTTCTCAAACTCTTCTGCAAGTTTTTTTGTGGGAGCTGTGTTTACAAGAACAGGCATCCACACTTCTAGAAAAATACTCAATATTCTAGAAGCGAGTTATCATTCAATTTACTTTCCTAGGAGTCTGTCCGAGAATGTAGGACACCTTTGCAATTCTTGAGGGATCGGGCTAAAACTGCTGAGAGTGTGAGTTCTTTTTCTTTCTCTGGATACAAAACCAAAGTTTTCTTGTCATGCCCAAACGCTTTCGACCCTG
>JAJFIP010000244.1 GCA_021774875.1 Emcibacter sp. | reverse complement strand
AAAGTCATCAGCTGGTTGCAGACCGATTGCAATTCAGCACCTTTACACTCGGGACAACCATTCTGCAGGCCGGTCATTCAGAGCGTGCTTTGTTGATTGTGTTGTCGGGGGAATGCAGGGTGATTACTATCATACAGGATGGAGGAGAAATTGAACTGGCTCAACTCGGTCCTTCGAGTATTTTTGGCGAATTGTCTTTCTTCGAACCCGCAGCACATCGCGTTTCTGTCCTTGCAAAAACAGAGGTAAAAGTGGCTCAACTGCTGCGAGAAGATTTTGATACTCTTGCCACGACCAATTTGGCGCTCGCACACCAACTGACATGTAATGCTGCCACGATTCTCGCCAGGCGGTTACATCGTATGGACGAACTCATCTGCCGTACGGTGGTCGAAGCAAGAATCGCTCACCAAAGTGAGTGGCAGGAGTTTTGTCAACTGATGCACATCACCCCCGAATAAACGCAATATCCGTGCGTCCGGATCGTGATTTCAGGCAACCGCTTTCGTAAAGTCTTGGGGAAATAAGAGAAAAGTGTCCGTCGTTTGACCCAGGTTATTGAACTGGCTCCATGAAGTTGCCAGTCACCAGTCATACTAGCTACCCGCCAAAGTAAGCGCATGAAGGTGACTGGCAATCTACATTCGCTTCAGTCGAGCAACAACTTGAACCACCCGCTCAAGTGGACGCGGGAAATGCGTAACTGAAAAAACTCAGGAATCCCGCACGATGGACACCATTCCTCATGGTTTTAAAACGCTTGAGAGATCGTGTTATGCAATGAACTTGGCTGCATCCCGCACACGTACCGTTTCGAAATAGGCGGTAACGGCGTGTGTTTCAAAACGTGGCTGCCGACAGTAATCTACAATGGCATCAGCGATAACTTCAGTCGTGATAATTTCGATGCGTGTCTGAGAGTGTCCGATAAATGGCTCATCATACACTTGATGATGTCCCTGCCCCCAGCAGTTCATGCATGTGAACCCTTTAATGCCCAGTTCGCGAAAATGGTTCAACATTTCTTGTTCAAAGTGTGTTTCGGTAACAACGATGACCTTAGTCAGTTCTATGGTTGCAGTCATGAGCTTTAATTCCTGTGAAGGTTGAATTCCATTGAATCTATGTCGTCAATGAATGAGCAGATTGCCAGCAGAAACGAAATAGAGAATCGTCCTGCTGCAATCTACTCATCCACAGGTGAAGTCTGAACTTTTCCAGGACGGAGTTGAAGTATTTCAATAGACGACGATGTATCTCCCGTCGAAAGAATCTCCCAGGCTGCTGTAGTCTGTCGGTTATGAGTATTGGTTGAAAATCTGGCTGCATCAAAATTATTCATTTTCTGCAAATACAAAGCCAGGCACTGAGCTACCTCGTTGAGTTCGGTCACGTGGGGGGCATCTCCCAACCCAAAAAGTAACGTGCCATCTTGCCGGTTCAGATCAGCATGCAGAATGCGACAGGATGCAAGGTCATAGACGCCATACCAAACGGGGACGCTTCGCTTCAATCCCTTAACAAACACTTGAACCTTCCAGGCCATCGCTGCTGCATTTACAAAGATGGCAACATCTATCAACTTGTGCCAGTCCCATGAATCTCTCAAGATGCTGTCACGCACCGATTGCGAGTTCATGGCCAATATAGAATCCGCAATATCCACTGAGGGTATGATTGAGTTGAGCAGGGACATGATACTGTCCTCAATGGAAATCACTTCTGGTTTTGGGGACAAATAATGGTCAACGGCAGCGGTTACTGCCCCGCAGCCGGTATGTCCGAGGACCACAATTCCTTCGACAGACGGTAAATGTTCAACCCCATACGAAATGCTACCCAAGCATTCGGTAGAAGCCACGTTGCCCGCCAGTTGAACCTCAAAGACTTCATTCGGTCGCTGTTGGAACAACTCCAAAACGGGAACCCGTGCATCGGAGCAGGCAAGAACAACAACCTTAGGCGATTGCTGTGGGATCTCCCCCAACTCCCCCAGTTGTTTGATGAGCCCTACTTTGGGGATGCATCCATTGTCGGATTTGCTTTTGTTTGCTCCTAAAAGCTGCTGTTCACGTCGGAGCGCCTCTACAAATTCCATATTGCCGTGATTTAATGCCTCTTTGGCACACTGACAGGTATCAGTTAACTGAGAGGAATTCATCATTATTCTCCTTGAAATGCTTATGCTTGAACCGTCCTGATATTCTCTGCCACTGATGAAAATAGCTCTGGCTGGTGCAGAACGTCCCAACCAGAGCCAAACCCACTTACGTCACAGGAAATGCTGTCATGATGAATTGTGCCATCAGCATATAGACGGGAATACCGATCGTAACATTGTAGGTGAATGTCAGTCCCAACGAGGCAGCTAAAGGAAGCGTAGGACTGGCCTCGGGAATCGCCAGTCTTTGGACCGCCGGAACAGCAATATAAGAAGCCGCCGCACATAACACGGCAAACAGGGCATAGGTTCCCAGACCAAACGGCTGTCCGAGTATTAAGCTGTACGCGTGGGCTACGACAATGCCAACCAGCGCGAACATGTTCGGAGCCAGTACGCCGAAAAGAATGAATCGCCAACCTGCTATTTTAAGATCCTGCAACCTTTTGCATGCAGTGATTCCCATTTCTAACAGGAACAAACACAACATCCCGTGAAAAATATTAACAAACAATGTGTCGTCAGCGTTCGTTACCGCCTTGCCTTGCAGTCGGCCAAGAAACCCGATGACGATCCCGCCAAACAAAAGGTACAGCCCCGGATTCAGGAAGACCTCATGCAGCAGTTCCTTGCTGAAGAGCGGAGCTTTCTTCGACATTTTTTCTTTGTCTTCTTCAATCTCCAGATCGTCTGCCATTTCTATCTCTGCAACCAGTTGCCGTTTCACGGATATTTGTGGCAGCTCGACCACAGCGGTTGCGGATCCACCTTGTATCCGCTGGTTATTGTGTCGATTGAGCGGTTTATCCTGCAGACTCTCAGGAGGCTCACTATTATCCTCTCCAGCCATTTCGAATTC
>JAJFIP010000243.1 GCA_021774875.1 Emcibacter sp. | reverse complement strand
CCGAATCCACCGTTAAAGAGTTCATCTCCAAAGAACGCCGCCACGACGAACTAGACAGACTGCAAGAAGTCCGCGAGCAAAAGCGTGTTTGGCGTAGGACAATGCTTTTTTGTGTGTTGTTAAACCTTACCCTTTTAAGCCTCGCATTATTAGGGATGATGAAATCATGACTAAACAGGCTGTCGGGTGGCTTCATGGGTTTATTTCTGTATTTATATTTTTAGGAATAAACCAAGTTGTTAGTCGTTATGCATCAGTAGTTCTTGAAGTAAACCCTGTGGTTTATTCGTGCGCTGCTTTTAGTTCATGTGCCTTAATCTTATTGATGCTTGGTGGTTCAGGAACACTTGCAAAAGAAACAATGCGTAGCATTGACACATGGACTTACGGCATTGTTTTAATGTTAAGTTATATTATTGGAATGATTTTATATGCCTATGTTACTTCTACAGAGTTAACAATGTTGCAAAAAATTAGTGTTGGAATGTCTTTGTTCGGAAGCTGGTTTTTTATTGGTAGAGCCCCTGATCGCTACCAAATTATAGGAACAATAATTATCACTGTTGGCGTTTTAGTTGTTGCTGCAGATATTGAAGGGCCTAATAGAGGACTTATTTATTTCTTGTCAATTCTATATGGTCTAGCACAGGTTGCTCGTGTTTTTGTTGCAGAGCTCCATAGGCCTCATGCAAAAGCTGCCTCTTTGATAGCATCAGACCCTCGTGCTCGAGCCCGTGTGATTGGCTTTGTAATGCTTGTTGTTAGTAGTCTATTTCTTGTGCTGGCAGCATTGGTTGCTTTTGCACAAGAAAGCAACTCTGAGCCATTCATCCATGGGTTACCAATGCTTGAAGACTTTATGCATCCTGCCAGTATTTTGTCTGGTATGCTTGTGGGCATTCTACTAATTGCGCCATTGCGTTTGTTAGAGTTTTCCAGTTCCAATATTATTAAAGCTGAGAATTTTATGGTTATTCTTACCTTTATGACAGTTGCAACATTCTTCTGGGAGTGGGTTACTAGACCTATTACAGGATTAAGTATTGATGCTATTTCTCATAATGACATTATAGCGGCTATATTTATTACTGCTGGAGGGTTATTAATTTCTTTAACACGGAGCATTAAGAAAAGATCTGCGTGGGAAGATTATATAATATATTCAGTGC
The DNA here is from genome assembly GCA_021774875.1 of Emcibacter sp. Classification (GTDB taxonomy): domain Bacteria; phylum Pseudomonadota; class Alphaproteobacteria; order Sphingomonadales; family Emcibacteraceae; genus Paremcibacter. Next base: position 3,616 of record JAJFIP010000243.1, on the reverse strand, counting down.
AAAATCTCCAACTAGTAGAAGACTCGCGCGAGATTGTAGCAAATACGATAGAGCATTTTAATGGCGACATAAAGAAAGCAGCTAGCGCCTTAGGTGTGCCATCAAGTGTTGTTAGCGCATTTTTAGAAGACAGCGAGAAGGTAATTGCCTTTAAAGAGCTACCAACCATAGCACGCAACTATCGTAAAAATGTAGCATCGGCAGACAGTCTCACCGGCCTTGCTAACCGAGCAGCTTTTTTGACAGCACTCAAGAGCGCATCATACGAAGTTGAGACTTTTAGTATTCTATATTTAGATCTCGATAAGTTTAAACCAGTCAACGACACTTACGGCCATGAGGCAGGGGATAAAATACTCCAAGGCGTTGCTGACAGGCTACGTAAAACCTTCCCAACTCGTTCCGCCATTACTCGCATGGGTGGAGATGAATATTGCGTGTTATTACTCGATGCTAACAAAAAATTAGCCACAAATGACGCCGAAAAACTAAAAGCTATAATCGCTAAACCATTTAAATTAGACGGCATAAAACAACCAATCACAATCGGTGCATCCATAGGTATCGCAACTTATCCCGAAGATGGCAATAACGCAGAAGAACTCCTATCCTCTGCCGACAGTGGCATGTACGGAGTTAAACATTCTAAAGATATTCAATCATAGCTTAATTTCTACCAATTCGCCTTTTTCAGCTTGTTGTATAGATTTTTCTAAATGTTCAGCGTTTGACTTGTTTGATAGCAAATAAAGAGTTTCTTCCAATGAGTTAAAATCGCTCTCAGATATTATAACTACACTCTCATGGCCTGCTCTTGTAATTTTATAAAGTGTTTTACTTTCAACAACTTCTTTCATTGTTTTTGCAAGATTTTGTTTAAAATTAGTATAACTAATACTTACTGTCATAATCTAATTCTTTCCTTATTACGTAAATGTTGTTTGTTTAATGCAGAAAGTGCCGGATGCAGAGCCTTTGCGGTAGGTTGTTTTCCAATTAAGATTTTGCTGCGTCGATATCATCGTCAAGCACTGAGAAGAAAGCAACTATGGCCAGTAACTGTCAGACTATTGACGAAATAAAAAAAGAGATGGTAAATTAATTGGTGCGGAGGGGAGGAATTAAACCTCCCCACGGTCACTCTTGATTCAGGTAATGTCCATTACTTCATTACAGATCTCGCTTGAAGGAATAGGACTACCAAATCTCCTCAGGAACGCTACACCAACAAACGCTATAAATAATGTTCTGCTTAAAGTTTTCATATGAAATACTCCTTGTTGAAAATTAATTAGCAACGCGGATAATCCGATAATCGCACCTTCAAGCGATACTGCCACAGAAGCTGTTACAGTTACCTCTGCGGTCAAGCTCTAAAAACTTAAGTCAGTATAAAATTATTCCGAAGGATATACAATGTGATAGTGATGGATTTCATCCGCATATTTGCTAGTGATGTCTGTTTCATCTTCTTTTAGGGCTTCAGCAATATATCGTAAGCCAAGTTCTTTTATAGGGTAGATGATGCCATCAGAGTCTAAGAGTAAGGCTTTAGTTATTCTTAATTTTCTATATCTTAACTGTAATTTTGCATAAATACATAACTATACTAACTTTTTGTAGTATATTACACAATATATACTAAGCCTTGCCATATATTATATTTGATGTTACTTATTAATATATTAAGACATATCTTCATTCTTTTTAACTTCACAAGGAGGCATGAAATCTATTCATAAAAACATAACCAATAACTCTTTTAACTCATTAATAATCTTAGAGGTTTGCAAATGAAAAACACATTTACACCACAGGGTATGAATGCTGCTATCAGCAGTATTGATTTAACACCAATCATGTTAACAGTATCAAAGAAACAAGGTTGGAATGATGAAGTTTCACAGTTAATGGAAATTGCTTACAAAGGATACTTGCATTTGTGTAAAACATTTCCTGAACAAACATTTGTTCCTACACCTGCTATGGATGAAGTATGGCATACGCATATGTTAGATAGCATCAAATATATGCAAGATTGTGATAATACCATAGGTTCTTATTTACACCATTTCCCATATTTTGGCATTCGTAGTGACGAAGATAGGCTACTCATGGAAGCTACCTTTAACTCTACAGTGGAGGCATTCCAAAAAGAACTCGGTATTGATTTGCATGCTCTGCATGCCGAAGCATCAAAATTACTTGGGAAATCTATATCAAGTGAAGGCATAACCTGCACAGGTCACAACTGCGGTAATTCTATATCAAGTGAAGGTATGACCTGTACTGGGCATAATTGTGGTAATTCCATTGAAATGGCTTCATTAGAAAGCAAGGATATGGTTAATAGGCAAATTGCTGCGTAACCTATAACGTAATAAATAAAAGTGCAACCATTTGTCGGTTGCACTTTTATTGTTTTTAATCATACTAAATAATAAGTTCAAGAAATAAGCACGAAAGAGTATTTATAGTGATAAGAGTAGCAACAGTTAAAGATGCAAAAGATATAAAAGGTATACATACTTTAGCTATAGATGGTCTAAATAGTTTTTACACACAAGAGCAAATAGCTGTATGGACTTCTGGTGATGATGATGATATGTCAAGTGTTATAGAGCATAGCCCATATTTTATTGTAATTGAGATTCAAGATAAAATAGTTGGTTTCGCTGGTTTGCGTGATGATTTGTCGTTACGCCACCTTTATATTCATCCAGACCATCAAAAAAGAGGGTTGGGCAGAGAATTATTGTTACACATTGAAAATTACTTAAAACAAAATAATAACAGGGAAATTTCACTTGAAGCTAACAAAAGTTGTGTTGGGTTTTATCAAAATATTGGGTATTCGATACAAGAAAGTAAGAATATCAAAATTAGTGATCAAGAGATTTACATTACTAAGATGATTAAAACCCTGTAGATAATAAAAATATTTTTCGCGTTTAAAGATTACAAATGGTACAAGACAAATACTTAAACAACTAAACCCATAAGAATTAATTAGTTATAACTTTATTATCAAACCTTCTTCCCCTCAGTCAATATAACCAATGGTAAATATAGGCCTATATCTTAGCTGCAGTTTTGCATAAACACATAATTATGCTAAGTTTTATAGATTACTAATATTAAAGGTTGAATTAAATGAATCGTGGGCGTCGTAAAAGTACTGACACTAAAGTTATTGATAAAGAAAAGCGCGCCACAAAGCCACGCCGTAAAGCTGCTCCAAAATCAGACCAAGAAGTCTATAAACTCCCCGAATCCACCATTAAAGAATTTATTGCGAGTGAACGCCGCCACGACGAGCTAGACAGGCTGCAAGAAGTACGTGAGCAAAAGCGTGTTTGGAAAAACACATTCGCGCTATGTTCTTTTACCGTCGTAACTTTGCTAGCTCTAGCCTTATGGGGATACTTACGTAGATGAATTTAAATAACAACAGAACAGCTTGGCTTCTAGCAGTTTTCTCTATTACCGTACTGTGGGGGTTGGGTAATTTAGCAGTTGGCTACAGCTCGAAAATACTCGAAGCCAATGCGATGATTTACACATGCTCATTATTTATTGCAGCAGCTTGGGTATTGCTTGCATATGCAGGTTATGG
>JAJFIP010000242.1 GCA_021774875.1 Emcibacter sp. | reverse complement strand
TTCAAATTGATACAGACCACTACTGGGTAATTCAATTTCGTACTCAGCAATATTCGGCAAAGGTCCATTGTTATAAATGACACCAATTCCCTCACCATACCCAGTAAAGGACTTCTTGACATTCCCCGTCTGATAATTTTCAGCTTCAACAATAATAGCAGCATGAGATGTATAAGCTTGTGGATCATCACCAATCGGCTTCGTTGTCTTCAATAATCGATCGGCATGTTTTTTGATCTCAGCAGCCAATAAATAATCAGAAACCCGTTTTCGTGACTCAAGTAGTAATTGTTCATCCTCTTTTTTCACAACAGACTGAATCTGAGAATCCAAGTCAGCAATTTGTTTTTTTTGTTGTTCCAGCACTTTAATCTCGCTGGGGCTCGCCAGAATTTGTTCTTGCCAACGGGCTACAACTTTGAAATTTTCCATGGTCTTTGTGCTTTTGAAAATCCCAGCCAGGGAGTAATAATCTTCAATCGAAATCGGATCGAATTTGTGAGTGTGACAACGTGCGCATCCTAAAGTGAGACCCATAAAAGTACGACCTACGGTATCCAGTTGCTCATCGACAATATCCATCTGCATTTTGGTTTGATCATCTTCTGCCAGCATCTTGGCACCGATCGAGAGAAATCCTGTCGCCGTAATTTTCTCGAGCCGACTTTCATCGGTGGTCTGATCAGCCAGGATATCACCCGCCAATTGCTCCTGTAGAAACTGGTCGAAGGGTTTATCTTTATTGAATGCAGCAATGACATAATCTCGATATCGAAATGCATTGGCATACGCCAGATTTTCATCGAGACCATTCGAATCAGCATACCGGGCCACATCGAGCCAATGACGTCCCCAGCGTTCGCCGTAACGGGGTGATGCGAGTAAGCGGTCGATTACTATTGCAAATGCGTCGGGTGAATCATCTTTGAGAAACTGCTCCACTTCTTCGCGCGTCGGTGGTAAACCAATCAGATCAAATGTCGCTCGGCGAATCAATGCTTGTTTATCTGCAGGTGTAGCTGGAGAAACGTCCTTCTGTTCCAACCTTGATAATACGAAGAAATCTAAGGGACTTTTAGCCCATGCCACATTTTTTACTGCGGGAATTTCAGGTTTCTGTGGAGGCAGAAATGCCCAGAATTCTTTCTCTTTCTGGCTAAAAAGTGGGCCGTCAGATTGATTCGTAGCAGCTTGAACAGTCGGTTTTGAGTTAGGCCAAACGGCTCCCATCCGAACCCATTCGGTCAAATCACGTATCTCTTTTTGCGAAAGCTTTTCTTTCGGCGGCATATGCACTTGGCCGCTATGATTCACAGCACTAATCAAAAAACTTGTTTTAGGCTTACCGACTATGATCGCAGGGCCACGATCTCCCCCCTTTAATAAGCCGGACAGGGAATCGACCCGCAAACCACTCTCTACCGAATCTTCACTGTGGCAGTCATAACACCGATTAATTAACAACGGTCGGATTTGTTTTTCGAAAAACGCTTCCTGTTTCAGATCACCATCCGCAGCCCCAAGAAGACTACTTATGGGGGCGAATATTACAGTAAAGAATCCAAAAGCTACTGAAAGCATGCGATTCATTGCAAAAGATCCAAGCACTTATATGTATTGATCTGAATTACCTGAGCAAATCCATTATCTTGAGAACTGGAAAGTTCTTAGACCTGCTCTAAACTACCTCCGCTCAATGATTATATATTATATATAATATGAACCGATAGGTAAAATCAACTGTAGATGAGAAAATCTGGTTCACTTTTTACATAATAAATCAGACTGATCGTTATACGTCAAAATAAGCCCCAAACATGTGATCATTTCATCAGATTCCTCGTGAGGTCTGTTTCGCCGATTCGAACGTTCTTGAACAGGGAATCTGTTTCGTTTTAGAGAACCAGATTATGCATGACCCACAAATTCAGATGTTACTAGATATCACCGGCCAGGCCTTTAGCAAAAAATCATGGCATGGTACTAATTTGCGAGGGTCTATTCGTGGGTTATCCCTTTCCCAAATTCAATGGCGTCCGCAACCAGCGCGACATACGATTTGGGAACACGTTTTACATGCCGCTTATTGGAAATACACGGTTCGTCGCAGACTGTTAAACGAAAAGAAGGGTTCGTTCCCGCGTAAAGGATCAGACTGGTTCACGCCAGAAGATTTCTCTGAAAAGGGCTGGAAACAAGATGTCGCCTTGCTGGTCGAAATTCATGCATCACTCCAAACAGCAATCGCCGAACTTCCCGTCAATAAACTGAACTACTTTGTTCCAGGTAGCAAGACCACTACTTTCTTTCAGCTCATCTCAGGCGTCGCCGCCCATGATGTGTACCATGCAGGACAAATTCAACTACTCAAAAAGCTGCACCATTCAGATCAACCTAACTAACTGAAGGAACAGCTTTCCCAGCTATCGTTGAACGGCTCCGTGCTCTGAGTGGAGTTGCTTAACAACATAATCCATCAATTGCTGTGCCTCCCCGGAAGTCAGCGAATACGTATCATCGCGAAACAGCATACGGATCGTTAAGCTCATCGCGCCATCCCCTACACTCTCACCGACAAAGGTATCGATACAGATAACGCTTTCAAGCTTTGGCTGTAGATCAACCGTTGATTCACTCTCTTTTCGCGGCTCTACATCCAAGTTCTCCACGGCAGAGGCAAATGCATTTTCGAGCGATTTTTCAATTTCTGTATATCGTAAACCGATGGGAACGACGATAGAAATATCGCGGGCAATTACCTGAGTGCGTGCCAAACCAGCAAACATTTTAGCTGGCGATTTGATTTTGATGAGTGCGGAAATATCCAATTCGAATCCATA
>JAJFIP010000241.1 GCA_021774875.1 Emcibacter sp. | reverse complement strand
CTCGATAATGCCGTTATGAACAACGGCAACTTTTTCGGTCTTATGGGGGTGAGCATTTTCCACCGTCGGTGCGCCGTGGGTTGCCCAGCGAGTATGGCCGATACCAATATCACCGGGCAAAGCATCGTTCTGTAATATTTTTTCCAGATTGTGCAATTTGCCCTGCGCCCGGCGGCGGCTTAGTTTTTTGCCATCAAAAAGTGTAGCAATGCCCGCAGAATCATATCCCCGGTATTCCAGCCGTTTCAGACCTTCCATAATCCGGGTCGTTACTTCTTGCTTGCCAATGATGCCAATGATGCCGCACATGCTATTGCCCTATTTCTTTTTTTGTTTATTTCTAAAAGCTGCTGCCCAGCCGTTAATTTCTTTTTGTTGGGCCCGTGTCACGGCAAGTGCATCCTCAGATACTTCGCGGGTTACCACACTTCCGGCCCCGACAATGGCACCGTCACCAACCTTAACCGGGGCGACCAATGCTGTATTGGAGCCGATAAAAGCTCCCTTGCCTATTTCAGTTAATGACTTGTTGAAGCCATCATAATTGCAGGTGATCGTACCAGCACCAATATTAGCTTTGGCCCCGACAATTGCATCACCAATATAACTCAGGTGGCTGACTTTTGCGCCTTCCTCAATAGTGGATTTTTTCACTTCAACAAAATTACCTATCTTGGCCCCTGCCCCCACATCAGCACCAGGCCTGAGCCGTGCATAAGGCCCCACTGTGGCCCCCTTAGCGATGGTAGCGCCTTCGATATGGCTGAACCCTTTAATGGTCACATCTTTACCCACTGTGACACCGGGGCCAAAAATAACATTGGCTTCAATCAAAACATCAGCCGCAATAACGGTATCATGACTGAAATATACCGATGACGGGTCGAGCAGAGTAACCCCGTCATTCATGAACTGTTGACGTTTTGCTGTCTGAAATGCGGCCTCCGCCTGTGCCAGCTCACTGCGGGAATTTATGCCGGTAACTTCCGCCTCACTTGCAAGCGACACAGCACATTCAAGTCCTTTTGCTCTGGCGATGGCAACAATATCGGTCAGATATAATTCACCCGCCGCATTGTTATCTTCAAGTTGCTCCAGTAATTGGAACATTTTATTGCCATCCAGAGCCATAATGCCGGAATTGCACAGCCTGATGGCTTTTTGCTCAGTTGTCGCATCCTTATGCTCTACAATGGCCATAAGCGCACCATTATCATCAACCACAAGACGCCCGTATGTCTTGGTATCTGCTGTCTCAAACCCAAGCACGACAACAGCTGGCTGACCAGTTCCCTGCCGCACATCTAGCAATTTCTGTAATGTAGCGACAGATAACATGGGAACATCGCCATATAAAACCAATACATCGCCTGAAAAACCGTGCAATTGGTCGCGAGTTACCTGTACAGCATGACCAGTGCCATTTTGTGGATCCTGCACCACTATTTCACAGTGATTGCCAGTGGAATTTTCAACCTGTTCCTTATCTGCACCAACCACTATTATTTTACGGCTTGGCGCTAGTTGCTCCACTGTATCCAGCAAATGATGCAACATGGGTCTGCCACCCAGCGGGTGCAAAACCTTATGCAGGGCGGATTTCATGCGGGTTCCCTTACCCGCAGCCAGTATGATAACCGCTAAATCTGTATTAGACATGATAATATTTTTCTTTTCCCATGGTTAACATGCTTTATAACTCTAATAATCGTTTTTCAGTCAACGTGCCACAACTATACTAAAAATATGACAACATAATTAAAATTAAGAGTATTTTATGTCCGACAAGCCTTCAGCGATAATTTTTGATCTGGATGGAACATTAGTTGACAGCGCCCGAGACCTTTACGAAGCACTCAACCATGTATTACGACAAGCTAAACGGCCTGAAATAGAAATCACCCGTGTGCGTCATCTGGTCGGGGACGGGGCAAAGGCCTTGATCGTAAAAGGCTTCTCGGAAAGCGGGAAAGTACCTGAAAAAATTGAATTAGACACCATTTTGCAAGATTTTCTGGATTATTATCTTGAAAACATCACTACCAAGACCGTTATTTTCCCCGGTGCGTTAGCGGTGATTGAAAAGCTGTCTGAGATGAATATCCCCCTTGGTCTTTGCACTAATAAGGCAATTAAGCTCACCGATAAACTTATGAATGAAATTGGCCTGTCTGATTATTTCACATCAATAGTTGGTGGTGACAGCTTTGAATATCGCAAACCTGACCCGCGCCATTTGACCTCTACCCTTAAGATTATGAGGTGTGATCCCCAAGGGGCCATAATGATTGGCGATGCTGCCAATGACATTGTTGCTGCAAGGGCTGCGGGATTGACTTCTATCTGTGTTAGCTTTGGTTATAGCAAGGTTCCTGTGGCAGAATTAAATCCTGACATCATCCTTGATCATTACGATGATTTTTTTGCTGTACTTGAGGAAATTACAAATCGGCGATAGAACTTTCGCGTCAAATGCAGAGCCAGCATCAATGGCGGCATGCGTAACCAGTGGGACCGCATATAAAGCCCATTAGTAGCAAGATAATCGGTTAATTTTGACTGGCCATCGCCATAAGGAATCATCACCCGAAATACCATTAAATCCATTAGTTTCGATGCTAACAATCCCGGAGCCGCTTTTTTCGCCCGAATCATTACTTTTTCCGGGATATTTGTATTCAAAAAATGCCTGCAATAACGTAAACAGTAATATACTGGTCGGGCAAAATTCAATTGCTCTGCCCGGTCCATAAAGCGCGACCAGAATGCGGGATCCACGCTAAATTCCGTAATCAGGTCATGCTGTTCCAGCAAATTACGCAGACTGGACTTTATGGTTCCATCGACAAACAGATGTACAATGCTGTGAAGCAGCATGTCCTCATCAGATAACAGATAAATATTGTCTTCCAGTTGGACAGCTGAACTGATCATCAGATTAATATTAGGTGAAAATTTATTGGTCACCTGAAGAATAGTGTGATGGACATCAACCTCAATCATCCTGTCCGGGTGACGTAGTGGCGGCAATTCATGTGCCCATTCACGATAATATTGCTGATCATATTCATTCAGAACCTGACTACTATAACCGGAAACAAGTAGATGATTTTCCACAATATCGAGATTGTTTTTTGTCACAAGAATATCGATATCAACGCTGGTTCGGCCTGCGGCACATTGCAAGCCCTTTGCCATATAGGCACCCCCCTTTACCAGAATGACCTTATCCTCAAACCCGTGCAAAGCTCGCCGGATTCGATTAATTTCCCACATGATTTTCCGTTGTTTGGCCTCGGCATCAATTTTTGCACTGACCAATATCTGCTGGACTTTTAGGGGTAATTTTTTCCATAAACCTTGCGTGTAAGCATCATGGGCCAGACGACCACGCAATTTTAACATATGAGCATCGAAAAGAACCCTGTTCCAGTCTCTGACATCAAGGTCAAGCATGGCAGTCGGTTTTTTCAATATCTGTAGAAGAAGATTCTGCTCAGTCATGGCAAATTCTCGTCAATAAACTGATTTACCAGCCGAATACCCTCTTCGAGTGAAGAATAGGTAATCTCACAGGAAATACACTCCTCGGCAATCTTCGCCAGTGCGTGAAAAGCTGGCTCTCCTATATCACCATAATTTGCCGAAGACCTGACCAGACGGAAAAAAGCCATTGTTTTGGTCAGGGGCTTGATCTCAGGCCTGGCATCAGAGTTAAATACAGGGTGAATAACTACCTGTGGCCGGACAGGTTTATGCATATGTTCAATACTTGCAGGAGGTGGGCGCAAGTAACAGATTGTTCCTTTGGGAGTTCCCTCATATTCCCGGCTGAACAGTTCCCCATCGCCAACCCATTCTTTCATTACGGGTATGGATTCATTTTTCAGTGAAACCGGCCTGGGATAGGGGCATAATTCGTTGCTCTGTATATCCAACATTCCAAATTCATCAGAGAAAAAACGCCAACCATCATAGGCAAGACCTGCCGATAAAGTACTTTTACCACTGCCGGAAATAGCCGGAATGATCAAACCGACCCCGTCCCTTTCCACTACCCCCGCATGAAAGAGAATATGTGTCTTGCAGCCAAAAGCAACCTGCCAGTTCATGCCCATTTCAACAGACAAAAGCCCCATAGATTCCGGTAGTGGGACATAACTGTCATTCATCATTGTATTAAGGGCAACCTGAGGCCGCAGATAACGGCGATACAGGTTTCTGGCATAAACATCCAGATAATAATCTGTAATCTCCGGTCCTTCTAAAAAAGGGTAATCCTTATAAATATGCAGAAAATCTTCCCGGATTGAGGGAAATTTTATTGATACCCTGGTGCAGATTGGCCCCACATTCAGAAGCGCTCCCTGTCCTGATAACTGACGCTTGATGCTACTTTGGTCAAGACTCATCAATTATTCTCTTTCCATCGGTTCAATTAATCCCATTTTGTCAAATTCAACTATAGTCTTTTGAACCTGTTGCCTTAACCTATCCACCAGCGGCTGCTCAAGAATATTTTGTAACTCAACAATAATATCAGACAAGCGACAGGGCTTATCTGCAATAATATCAAATATTTCACGGGCAAAATCATTCATGGCCTGAGAGTGGCCAGATCTGGTGTCATAGATGATGTGAGCATCATCCATATGCTTCCACAAAAAACAGGCTGTATCCGATACCTTGAATACAGCCGTACTTACAAATTTATTTGAATCGATAGATTTTTCTGAAACAGCCAATGCCCCGACGTTCCCTAATGGTTGGTGAATTTATGAATAAATTCATACCCCATTTCCGCAGAGAAATCTAGAAGTTCACGGTAAGACCAGAATTTTGGATAGAAGTCAGACAAGATGCCCCAAATAATTCTTCATTCTGGAGATACTGCCAATGGGTTTCTGAAGTTCCATCTGGATTTTCACGCCCGGTAACGCCGGAATCTGGATCAAAATTGGTTGTTGTACCAGTCAATTCAAAAATACCGTCACCATCTGGATCAGAATAATTCGGAATATCCACATGCAATTTCAAATCTTCTACGCAGCCTGTAGAAGAGGCGTGTGCCATAGGAATACCACCATGCAGGGTAAGGGCAAGAGGTGCAATCACTGCTCCGGCTTTTAGGATGCTGCGGCGCTTGATGCGCGCGTCTTCTGGTGTATTTTCAGATGCTTCGTCTTTATTCATTTTTGTCATAATACTTGCCCGTCTAATAAATCTTAAACATAATTTCAATATATCAGATTTCACCATAAAATACCATATTTTTTTATAGTGTAATACTTCTTGCAATTATTTATGCAATATTCAGGCCAATGAACTATTTTGTTATTTTTCAACTACTTAATAAAAAAGCATTTTTGAAACTGTAAAAAATCCTGACACATTTCACCATTCTGGCACAGTTATTTTACACTTTCTGATATCATTAATTTTTAGGCAATTTCGGCAAATTATTATTTTTTTGTTACATAAGTGACTTTTATGCGAACATATTTTATCTTTGAAGCGGTTCTATTATAAAGAATGATTTGAATATATAGTGAGCGATAAAAAATGAAATTTGATTTTATCAGATTAATCAAACTGGTATTTATCATTAGTCCGGTTCTTTTCTTTAGTATTTACCTTACTTACCATCATAAAATTAATAATCTGGAACTCATTTTATTTGTTGTGCTTATAACCCTGCCGCTAATTTTTTTAGCCAGGTATTTTCAGAAAAAAATAAACCAGCTTGAACAAAATAGATCACTTAAGTCCAGCTATAGTAAATCTACAGAAGATAACCAGCTCCTATTGACGGAAAACATGGAGAAATTATCAGACCCTATTTTAATTTTGGACGAACTCAATCAAATTGTGATGGCCAATAAATCAGCCTGTGAACTTTTTGGTAATCAGATACTACAGAAGGAAATATCAGCCCTTATCAGAAATTCCTATCTGGAAGATACCATGCAAAAAGCACTTAAGACAGGTCATCCTGAAAATTGCGAATTAAAATTTGGTACGGCTGTAGCACAGCACTATCTGGCAAAAATTCATCAATTTAATCTGGACAATGGTCAGTCTGAAGATTCAAAGCAATATTTATTTCTTGCTCTCTATGATGTATCCGCCATTAAACATGCCGATAAAATGCGGGTGGATTTTGTGGCTAATGCGAGCCATGAACTGAGAACACCATTATCCTCTATCCTTGGATTCATTGAAACCCTGCAAGGACCGGCAAAGGGTGATGAACAAGCCCATGATCGCTTTCTTACAATAATGTATGATGAAGCCAGTCGTATGAGCCGGCTGATTGAAGACTTATTATCACTGTCAAGGATTGAAAGGGACGAGCATATACAGCCTTTGGAGCTGGTAAAGCTTCCCCCCCTGATCGGAAAAGTGATTAAAGTTCTTGAACCACAAGCCAGGGATAAGGACATGACTATTTCTTTTTCCCATGTCTCTTTGAATGAAATAAATGGTGATCATGACCAGCTCACTCAGGTGTTTCAGAATCTGATAGAAAATGCAGTAAAATATGGTCGTGAAAAATCAGAAATAATTGTGACATGCGAAGATAATATAATGTCGGACCTATTTACTGCCAAAGAAGTCACTATCACTATCACCAATGAAGGTCCGGGCATTCCGGCCAAGCATTTACCGCGCCTGATGGAGCGGTTTTACCGGGTCGACACAGCAAGATCACGGGATTTGGGAGGAACCGGCCTTGGCCTTGCCATTGTCAAACATATCATTCAACGTCACCGAGGGCATATTTTCTTTGAAAGCGAAATCAACGCCACAACAAAAGTTACGATCTCACTACCTAATTAATCTGCTACTGTCACATTTAGTTAACAAAACTAATGCAAAATGATAGCAAGCAATAAGGAACCAGTGAAATATGAAAACCAAAATTTTACTGATTGAAGATGACAAGAGTTTAACGGAACTCATCCGTTATAACCTGACCAAAGCCAACTTTATTATTCATTGTGAAAGCGATGGCGAAGAAGGGTTATTAGTAGCGCAAGATTTATCGCCCGATTTGATCCTTTTGGATTGGATGTTACCAAACCTGTCCGGTATTGAAATTTGTCGTCGAATTCGTCGCAATAAAATAATGAAGAATATTCCAATTATTATGCTCACAGCACGGGCAGAAGAAAGTGATCGCATAAGAGGGCTCGACACTGGCGCAGATGATTATGTCACCAAGCCCTTCTCTCCAAAAGAACTGATAGCAAGGATCAACGCCGTCTTGCGCCGTATCAGGCCGGCATTGACAAGTGAAACACTTACATTTGATGATATTATTCTGGATGTCACATCACATAAAGTTTCTCGTGGCGGTCTCCCTGTTCATCTTGGTCCGACGGAATTTAATATCTTGAGATATTTTATGGAAAATCCGGGCCGGGTATTTTCCCGAGAACAACTGCTAGATAACATTTGGGGAAATGATATATACGTGGAATCACGCACAGTAGATGTCCATATCAGGCGCCTTCGCAAAGCCCTTAATGACGAAAATTTGCCAGATATTATCAGAACGGTCAGATCAGCTGGTTATGCGCTGGATAGAAAAAATACCGATGAGTAAAGCCGTAAAATACAAAAAAGTGTAAAATCCCATATAGAAAGTGTCGGAATATTTTACAGTATTTTACAAGTTTTTTGATGCAAAAATAAATAAAATACACTAAGCTACTATAATATATGCATATAATAATAATGGCACAATTCTTGAATATATAAATCATTATGTTTTCAGAGTATTTTTTGTTATATTTGATTATATCGAAAAAAAATGGTAAAGAATTTATTAACTATAAGATAGTATTCTGTTAAAGCTATATGCAACATATTGAAATATAGGGCTTTATTATGGTTAACGGTGAACACACTCCACAAGAAACTAAAAATGGTCGCCTTTCCATGCGGTATTCGCTGATGGTATGGATAGCGGGCGCAGTGCTTGGGTGGGTTGTTGCGGTAGCATCTGTATGGACTGCCCTTAATACCACTGACCGTAACATTGCCAAAAATTCCAAATCCGATGCGGAGGAAATGGAACAAATTATGCCTGCTGCTGGCGGTAAAAAAGAGCAGAGCGAGCCGGAAAAATAATTTATTTGTTCACGTTTCTGGTAGAAATCAGGTCTAGCTATTCCAGGCCAGCATCACGCAATAAATTATGCAGTTGAATAACCGGAATGGCATAAGAAATTCCGGTTGGTTTTGACAGGACATTTTCCTTTGTTTTTTTAATATAAACGCTATTCAATATCCCCTCAACCGTGCCCGATACCACATTATATACTGGGCTTCCGCTATTGCCGGGAAATGCTGTTAAATCCAACTGATACACTTCATGCCGTATTTTCCTAATAACATTAGCATCTAGATAACGTGCTGCCCGTTGGGGAATAACAATTGGAGATACTGCCGCAATAATTCCTTTGTGGGTTACGGGATACAAGCCAAGCACAGTGCCAATGGGAAAGCCTGTTACCGCAATATCCGTTCCCTCTAGTAGCAGCCCACCAGCACCCAATGTGAATTTTGGGAGTTTATTTCCCTCTATCTTTAGTAAGGCTAAATCATACTCCTTATCGATCCGAATAACTTTTGCATTCCGGCGGTCGGGGCTGCGTCCCCTGCCAATCAAGACTGATATTTTTTCATTATGTTGCAGATTCAGCTCTTTTTGCAAGACATGGGCATTGGTGATGATATGAAGCCCATCATATACAACGAATCCTGTCCCTCTCATCGTCACTCGTGGGCTTTTGATAGGGTTATATGTTGCAATGGCGACGACAGATGGTGTAATTTTTCTTACAATATCTGGAAATTCAATACCAGCATCATGTTCGGAACCAATGGCATAATACTGGTTAGAACCCCCTATATATATTATGCATGTGAAGGCTATTAATTGTAGAAATATTCTCATTTCAATAAAACCT
>JAJFIP010000025.1 GCA_021774875.1 Emcibacter sp. | reverse complement strand
GTGACCGCAATCCCTCTTTCGCTCGCCATCACAGCTCTCGTCTTCACCGCCTTCGGGCTTTCTATCAATACGATGACGCTTGGCGGGTTAGCTGTGGCGATCGGCGAATTGGTCGACGACGCCATTGTCGACGTCGAAAATATTTTCCGTCGACTTCGTGAAAATCGTCATGTAGAAAATCCGAAGAACCCACTTTTGGTCGTCTTTCAGGCGAGCGTCGAAATCCGGAATTCGATTGTTTTCGGGACAATGATTGTCGTACTAGTGTTTCTCCCACTATTCGCATTATCCGGCATGGAAGGCAGGCTCTTCGCACCGCTCGGTGTGGCATATATTGTTTCGATTCTGTCTTCTTTACTGGTATCGTTGACATTGACACCCGTGTTGTCTTATTGGCTCTTATCACGGGCGAAACTGACGGAAAACGAAAAGGACGGGCCACTGTTGAGATTCCTGAAGTGGGCCGCCGGTGGCGCAATTTCACTGAGTCTCCGCTACGCAAAAATAATGTTATTACTCGGCGTGTCTGGTGTGGCTGTTGCGTTTATAGCACTGGCGGGTCTGGAACGGGATTTTCTTCCTCCATTTAACGAAGGTGTTGCCCAACTTAACGTGGTTCTGCCACCAGGTACAGCATTAAAAAAATCTAACGAGATTGCGAAATCCGTAAACGAGCGTTTAATGAAGATTGAGGGTGTTGAGGCATTCTCAAGACGGACTGGGCGGGCTGAACTTGACGAACATGCTGAAGGGGTCAATATCTCCGAAATGATTATCAGTTTTGATCCAAAATCCGAGCGCAGTCGAGAGGTTGTAATCGCTGACATACGTCATGCGATGGAGGATATTCCCGGAATTGTAACAACAGTTGAACAACCATTAGCCCATCTTATCTCACACATGATTTCCGGTGTGAAAGCCCAGGTCGGCATTAAAATCTATGGAGACGATCTAAACATACTCCGACAAAAAGCTCAGGAGATGGCTGCGGAGATGCGCAAAATAGAGGGAGTCACTGACCTGCTCGTCGAACCACAAGTTGAAATTCCGCAACTCCGCATCCAACTTGATCGTGACCAACTCGAATTGTTTGGGCTTACGCCATCGTTCGTGAATGAGTACATCTCGACAGCGATGAACGGCGAAGTTGTCAGTAGTGTCCTGCTCGGTCAGCGAACATTCGATCTGCTGGTGCGGGTGGATGAAAAATATCGAGAGAATATGCAGGCTCTCAAACGGTTGTCGATTGACCTGCCGAATGGAGGAACCACGCCGCTGTCGTCCTTAGCCAAAATCTATAAATCCAGCGGACCGAACACTATCAATCGTGAACTCGTACGCCGTCGTATCGTCATTCAATGTAACGTTACAGGTCGCGGGCTAGTCGATGTCGTGGCAGAAATGCAACTTGCCCAAAAGTCGGTTATTGAGTCACTACCACCAGGATATTTCGTCGAATACGGCGGGCAGTTCGAAAGCGAAAAGAGTGCGAGCCGTACTATTGGAATACTGTTCGCAATATCGATGTTCGGCGTACTGATGGTACTCTACACAATGTTCCGATCGGTGAATTTTTCCCTTCAAGTGATGATGGCGCTGCCGATGGCATTTATCGGATCGGTGATCGCTCTCGTAATAACCGGACAGACACTGACAATCGCCGCGATGGTAGGCTTCATTTCATTAGGGGGCATTGCATCGCGGAATGGAATTCTGCTACTGAACCACTACTTGCACTTGGTCCGTTATGAAGGTGAGACCTGGTCGAAAGAAATGATCATTCGTGCCGGTCAAGAACGTCTGGCTCCAGTGCTAATGACTGCTCTGACCTCAGGTATCGGATTGGTACCACTTGCACTCTCCGCCGGGGAACCAGGCAAAGAGATTCTTTATCCAGTCGCCACTGTAATACTGGGTGGACTGATCAGCAGCACCATTCTGGAATTCTTCATTCGTCCGGCTTTGCTCTGGACGTTCGGACGCAAAGCAGGTGAACGAATCGTAGAGACCACAACTACCGAAATCCCTCTTATTGAAGAAACATTAGAGAGTCAATAACTCAGACATGATATTTCGAAATCTTAACCGTCGATACTGAAGTCGACACATAAATTGAAACTTTCGCTGGGATGTATAGATACTTCCAGCAACTTCTAGTCTATCAAAACTGAAAGGAAAATGACTATGTTTACGATGAATTTGAAGAAAACTTTATTTGGTGGCATCACTATGGTGATTGCTGCGAGTCTGTTTGCAAATTCTGCATTGGCTGCGGAAAAAGAAATCGTTGGTTATCGTCTTCAGAAATGGAAGACGGTCCACTTTGACGATGGACCGAAGGCTGATGCTCACATTAAGGCAGTGAAAAAACTCGGTTGTGAAGTTAAGAAGGACAACCATGGCAGTCACATCGACGTAATCTATCGTTGCCCCAAATGGCAAGAGATCGCTCTTAAAACTCACGATTCTGCTCACCAATGGGGGAAGTGGCTCAAGGCGAGTGGGTTTGAGACAAGGCACGCGCACTGATTTGTACATAAAACAAGAGCCTAGAATACGTTTTAGAACTATGAGGGCCGGTGATGCTCAAACAAAATACCGTCATTGGCTCTCTTCTCCGGACCCGCATCTTCTAACTTATTAAATTTAATAAAGGCAACAACTCATGATAAAACAAAACCATTTAATCTCCGGTACAGCCTTGTTGTTCTTAGCCATGATTTTCCCTGGCTGCGCACCAGAGCCCAATAAATCACAGAAATCAGATGTTCCCGACTTACCTCCGGCCACAGTCGAGACTGATGCCCACGACCATCCGAGTGAAGGCCCACACCATGGTCATCTTATCGAGTTAGGTAAAGAAGAATACCACGCTGAATTCGTTCATAATGAGAAGAATGGCACTGTCACAATCTACATCCTCGATGGTACCGCGAAAAAAGTTGTTCCAATCGACGCCAAAGAGATTGTGATCAATCTCAAACACGATGGACGCGGGGAACAATTCAAGTTGACAGCTTTACCTGACAAGGGAGATCCCGAGGGACAATCGTCACGATTCGTATCGAAAGACAAAGAACTCAACGAAGACCTTGATGCTAAGGATGCGGATGCACGTCTCGCTCTACGAATCGCTGGAAAGTCGTATTCTGGAAAGATCGAACATGATCATGGAAGTCACGATCACAAACATTAGTAATCGAAACGACTACTCTAACAAAATAGTTTTAAAATTAAAATTCATTCAACATTTTAAGAGAGATATAGTCATGTCATAAATCAAGATCGAAGATCTGACAATTGAATCAAACAAATTCAGGAGAACCCGGTTTTAGAAGCGGGCGGTCGTTAGGACTACAGATTCTATGCCGTCCGCTATGGAGGAAATATTTATTTTAGTGGTGGCCTACTAGAACTTTGGGCATTCAAAGAGATGTTCGTGCAACTTACTGGGAGGATAGGCATGATAGCCGGAGAATCTGGCGGAAGAACCAACGATCTTTCATCAAATCATGAATTCACTCTGGGACGCCTAGTAACAAATATGATTTCGCAAGGTACATGATTCCAGGCTGCGGGCTACTGACTAAATCAATCGGTGACCAAAAGAAAGCTCGTTGAGGTCAGACAATTGTGGTCCCATTGCTGGTTCGGGGGACTGCGCAATTTTGGAAATATCAGGTTTGGGAATGCTGTTTGATTAGAGTAATGTTTGGAACACTGAAACTCAGAAGTAACGTTTGAGGGAATCCTAATCGAATCCTGTGTGATGCGGCAAATAGGGCCGCCTGTGGTAGAGAATGAACGATCAATAATCTATCTGAAGAAAGAAAACTATTATGTTGCCGTCTCTCATAAACAAGCCCTCAAGCAGGAAAAATCTACGAACGA
>JAJFIP010000240.1 GCA_021774875.1 Emcibacter sp. | reverse complement strand
TGATGATGGCTTCAAGACCCAGCTCAACCAGCCCACATGCGGTAAAAACCCCTGCAGGGCCACCGCCCATGATCACAATTGGTTCAGTAGGAAAACTCATAATCATACTATTATCACTATATAATTCCCTTTAATACCCTGTTTTCTGAACATCAGTCATAAAATTCTTGTTTTTTCCTCATAAATAGTGAAATACACTACAATATTCGTTGACTTCACTACATTTAGTGCAATAATATGAACAAACGTTATATTACATTGACATTAGTTATTCTAATTATCTAATCACTATAAGGGCCACCATGCAGCTACAGGAAAATGAACAGCAACTTCTGGATTTACTGAAGATAAACAGCCGCGTAAGTGCCGCAGAACTTGGACGGCAGATGGATCTGGCCCGTTCAACTATCCATATGATGCTTGCGCGACTGGAAGAAAAGGTAATCGACAGCTATACCGTTAAATTAAAAAATCATGGCATAGAGAATCAGTCCACATGCTATGTTCTAATCACCCGAGACCCTAAAAAAGCCAGGGAAATAGAGGAAAGAATGAACCGGATTGCTGAGGTCGAAAGCCTGGTCACTGTAGCAGGACTTTATGACTTCATCGCACTGGTCAGAACCAGCGGCAATCAACATATGGACCGTGTCCTCACAGAAATAGCCATGATGGATGGAATCATCAAAACCGAAAGCCATATTATATTATCAGAAAAGTTTAATCGTGGCCTATAAAAGTCCATACAATGATTTTATTTGTTCAATATAAGCTAATTTACGTAGTTTTTGCTTGAAATATAGTCATATATATAGTTAATGATGTTAAAAAATTTACCGTTGGCTAATGGCATCTAAAAATAAAGAAATACTACAGGATAATGTTATGAATATTCAGGATATTTTTACCCAGCTGAATCTTACCAATAGTGATCTGAGCGGGGGTGACCTGAATGTCCATAGTCCCCGTGACGGCGCCCTGATCGCAACTGTTCATATTGACAGTACAGATGTGGCGCTAGATAAAATTGCTGCCTCTGTCTCAGCCTTCAGAGAATGGCGCACAGTACCCGCACCCCGGCGCGGCGAACTGGTCCGGCTGCTAGGTGAAATTCTGCGGGAAAAAAAGGATGCCCTTGGCGCACTGGTCGCCCTTGAGTGCGGCAAGATTTATCAGGAGGGATTGGGCGAAGTTCAGGAAATGATCGACATCTGCGACTTTGCCGTCGGGCTAAGCCGCCAGCTTTATGGCCTGACCATTGCCTCTGAACGGCCCGGTCATAAAATGAGTGAATATTGGCAGCCTCTGGGGCCTGTGGGCATCATATCAGCCTTTAATTTTCCCGTCGCTGTCTGGTCGTGGAATGCGGCACTGGCACTGGTTTGCGGTGATAGTATCCTCTGGAAACCGTCAGAAAAAACCCCCCTGACCGCCATCGCCTGTCAGAAAATTTTCGATCAGGCCTGCGCCCGTTTTGGCGATGATGCGCCGGAAAATTTAAGCCAGATTCTGCTCGGTGAGCGCGACATTGGGGAAGTTATGGTCGAGGACAGTCGGGTGCCGATTATCAGTGCCACGGGTAGCTGTGCCATGGGCCGCCTTGTCGGGCCAAAAGTAGCGGCACGTTTTGGACGCAGTATTCTGGAACTTGGCGGCAATAATGCCATAATCGTCGCCCCTTCTGCCGACCTTGATCTGGCTTTTCAGGGCATATTATTTGGTGCGGTCGGAACTTGTGGCCAGCGCTGCACCTCTACCCGGCGGGTATTTGTTCACGCACAGGTTTATGACGATCTTGTTTCACGTCTTAAAAAATCATATCAGAGCCTTGCTATTGGTGATCCCCTCGATCCTGCCACTCTGGTTGGGCCGCTGATTGACCGGCAGTCCTATGACAATATGACAGCCGCGCTGAAGCTGGCAAAATCAAATGGTGGGCAGATCGTTGGTGGCGGCCGGGCATTGGAAGAAAACTATCCTGATGCCTATTATGTCAATCCGGCTATCGTGGAAATGACCGGCCCCAGTGACAATGTGAAAGTGGAAACCTTCGCCCCGATCCTCTATATCTTTAAATACACAGACCTTGGCGAGGCCATTGCGCGTCAGAATGATGTGCCACAGGGCCTGTCATCTGCCATATTCACCCGCGATATTCTGGAAGCTGAGACTTTTACCAGTGAATCCGGCAGCGACTGCGGCATTGCCAATGTCAACATCGGCACCAGCGGGGCTGAGATCGGCGGTGCGTTCGGCGGTGAAAAAGAAACCGGCGGCGGGCGGGAAAGTGGTTCTGATGCCTGGAAAGGCTATATGCGGCGCATGACCAGCACCCTGAATTATTCCACCGAACTGCCGCTGGCTCAGGGCATTAAATTCGGCGAAGACAGTTAATGAACAGCCAGCCTTGATTTCAAAAATGCCGGGTGAAGAAGTGATTGGCCCGAAAAAATAAAATAATTTCCCTTATTCGGATTTCAGTTGTATTTTATAATATATGCAGAAATGCGGAAAAGGGGACTCATGGTAAGAATTATTTTATGGTTGCTATCTTTTTTGGTTGTATATTTATTATATAAAACCAACAACAATACTCTGATGCCAATGTTTTATGGTACTTTCATTCACGCATGGCTGATCAAATTCAAGCTGGGAAATGACAGAATATTCAATATGTCCCTCGGCTATGTTAT
>JAJFIP010000239.1 GCA_021774875.1 Emcibacter sp. | reverse complement strand
ATCAAATTTGATCTTGAAAGTGAACCGGCGCAAGGCTGCCTGATCAATTCTATCCATCAGATTTGTGGTGCAGGCGAAAGGCAGGGCATAACTTTCCATCCAGGTCAGCATTTCATTGACCTGACTGACTTCCCAGCTTTTGTCCGCCCCCGTCCGGTCTGACAGCAGGGAATCCACTTCATCAAAAACCAGAAAAGCTTCCTGCTCCCGCGCCTCTTCAAAGGCACGGGCAATATTTTCCTCTGACCCGCCAACCCATTTGGACAGAATATCCGATGCGCGTTTGAAAAGTATATCCATTTCCATCAGAGCTGCCAGGTGGCGCAGGTAAGCTGATTTACCAGTTCCGGGTGGTCCATATATACATAAGGAATAATCCCGGCAAGACATATTCGGCCCAACCACTTTCTCCAATCCAGACAGGGCCGCGCCTCCATTGATCAATGCTGAATTAAAGGTTCCAAAATGAGCGGAGTGGTTAGCGGCTATCCGTCCGTGATTTACAACCTTGGAAAGAGATGACGTTATCTCCCGGACCATGTCGGCGCCACCGCCATTCATGGCGGAAACATTAACCGCCGTTGCCATAATACCGACAGAAACCGGCCCCTTGCCCACAATTTCCCGCACATCTTCACCAGAAAGTGTTACATCACGGCCTTTCGCCAGTTGGGCAAGTTGCCTTTCGCGCACCGCTGTACTCGCCAGCTTCAACTCCACCGCATAGGTCATGCGACGCAAAAGAGCGGGGTCAAAACAGTCAAGATCATTGGTGACCCAAAATGTCGGCACCTCATTCTGTTCCAATATGCGATTTAAAAATACCTTGGACCCACTGCCCCAGCGTTTTTCGATCAGATCTTCCATCTCATCAAACATCACCAAGGCATTTTCTTGGCCCGCAAGCAGACTTTGGCAGAGCCTGACCGATTCCAGACGTTCGGAACGGTCAGGCTCATCCCCCCAGGAATCCTCTTCGCCAACAGCAAAGAGGTTTTTGCCAAGTTCCTGCGCCAGCACCTTACAAAGTTCTGTCTTTCCGGTTCCGGGAGAGCCGTAGATCAGGATATTGATCCCTTTTTTACCCAAGCCGGAACCTTTAAGCAGGATATCCCGTACACAATCCCTCTCCCGGCGGATATAATCATAATCCTGCCAGATCAGATCAGTCGCAAGCGGTTGACCCAAAAGCGTCTTGAAGATGGCCGCAAGACCACCGCACGGTTCAGACAAAGCCAGAACCACATCTGAATTTATTTCATACCGGAAATCATTACGTCCGCTATTCCGTAATCTTTTGATCAAACCAGATTTGACTAAATTTCCCCGATTCATCAGTTTTTTTATCCGGCCAACATTCAGGTCAAGAACCGTTGCCAACAAGCCTTCACTATCAAAAAGCCTCTTGCAGATCAGATCATCACAAAGGCTGTCGAACTTATCCGCCATCCATTTGCGCATCAGGAAAAGCAATACCAGCTTCTCATCATCCACCAGCAACAGATAATCTGTCAGTAAATTAAAGTTGCAGACCATATCATCATCTTGCGGCCCAGCCTCAGCCTTACCCTGCCCGAGCATCGCATAAAGTTCATCCTGCAACGCAATTTTAAGACCAGTCTGTGTGTATGCCTTGCCTTTTACGCCACTAGTTTTCTTAATCGCCGTCAGATCAAGGTCCAACAGAACCTCATTCTCTTCCAGCCATTGATAAAATTGAATCGCGGCCTGAGACCGCCATTTAATCTTTTTCAGGATCCGGCCTAAATAAAGCCTGATATCCCGTTGTTCAAGTGAATTGCCCATGTTCTTTCCATCATTCGGGCATAGCTGCCCGTTGCCGTAAACACGCATAAGATGCAAATCGAAAAATCCTGACGGACAGCCGAATGCAACATGCGTTTACATGCCAAAAATTATTTTATGTTGATGATATGTTCCGAACCTTCATAATTTAGCCCGGATTACATAGGAGTAACCCTAAGGGGTAAAAAAGAAGATGGAGAACATATCAGTGATTATGATTTTATTATTAATCACATGTTTCTCCTGTTAGTCATTAATTGAGTCCTTCACCTTGAAGGAAAATCGTATCTAGCACAACTTTTTGTAGAGGTCAAGTCCTGACCTGAAAAAATATTTTATACGCCTATGGTCTGGAAAGTTATATTGCTGACTTGGCTTATGTAACGGGTTCTTCGGCTTTCTTAGGTTTAACGAAGATGCCTATTATTTTTTTGAGTGTACCCATAAATAACGGATGGCTTTTGAAAAGTAATTTAGCCGCATAGCGATCCGCTTCTTTTTCCTGATCCGGATCCTGCCCGAAAGTGTGCCTGTGGGCATGGTGCCCAATCTCGTGATAGAAAGTCTTCTTAATAAGAAAGAGAAACAGCCACGATGCCGGATTGAATTTTGACACGGGCATTTCCCATTCAACCACAATCTTGCAGAGGATCGGCATATAATAGCCGAGATAGTCACTATCACTCTTCGGCACAAGATAAAGCCTTTCAATCTGAGCCAGATCCTCCGGCGGCACGACCGCCAACCATTTTTTCATTCTTTTCTCAAAGGATGATTGTTTGCCGAGTTGCTTTGCCTGATATATCTTCACACCAGCGACCTCAAAGCAATTGAAATTATCCATGGTGAAACTGGTGATAGCGTCAATTCTGCGGCTGACTTTCACACTGCAGCCAGACTTCCTGATCTGCTCACCCACGGCTTTCGCTCTCTCTTCATCTATGTCATGAATAAGGTTGAGCATTCCGATCAACTGACCAATTTCCGCCCCATGTTTCACGTCTTCCCATGACTGTTTGAGGATTGTTTCCTCGATGAGCGGCAAAGCCTCTGTACCGATATTATAGAGCGCATGATGGGCTTTATAGACCTGTTCGTAGGAGCCTT
>JAJFIP010000238.1 GCA_021774875.1 Emcibacter sp. | reverse complement strand
GCATTAGCTCCTGAAGATTCATTACCATGCACACTGTAGGCAAGATTTAACACCAGAATATCATCCTCAGCCGATCTGGCGTCTCGGTGTTTTTTCAAGAGCCCATCAAGATTAGCAATATTTTCTGGTGACGAAATATAGATATGGGACAGAGCGTGTTTTTCATGGGAATATCCAATAGTTTCGATGCTAACCCGCGAATTATTGATCGCCAGCAGGCGCATATATCCTGTAAGTGCGTCTGGTGATATATGCCAATCCCCAATTTCATAACCCAGATAATCTTCCGGTAAGGGAACCTCAATATCAAACGCCACATCTGTTGAGAAGTATTTATGAGCAGGTTGGGCCTGTGCGCTAATAGTCAAACAACAGAATACGCAGAGCCATAATCCATTTATAATCATTTTTGGTCTCATAATGATCTCCAGTAGATTTTTTCAAATATATTATTCTTTATTAGAATTATCGCCCTGTACAGCGTTTTAGAACTTTACCCGGTAAAATATGCTGTGATTTACCCTGATCCACCGCCAACTGACCATTGATCAGCAGATATTCGACTCCTTGTGACAGAAGTTCAGGATTTTGAAAATCCGCCCGGGCAGTAAATTTTTCTGGATCAAATATAACAATATCAGCTTTATATCCGGGTTTTATATAGCCCCGGTCACAGAGCATGAATGTATCTGCTACAAGGCCACTGCTGCGATAAAGAAAAGTCGCTACCGGCATGACGTTTTTTTGCTTAATATAGATCTCAAACTTTCTCGGAAAGCTGGCATATTTGCGTGGATGGCCAGAGGAGCCATCAGAGCTGGTCATGACCCAGTCCTGTCGCATGAAATTGGAAAGATCATCTTCATCCATATTAAATGAAGCGATCTTGGCATCACCTTTGCGGGCGATCTCGATAGCCATTTCCACCGGAGTAATATTATTCTCCCCTGCCAGAGCGATCAGGGTTTTGCCTTGCCACTCCGGCTTGCCCTGGGTGATCAATACTGCTTCCGCACCACCGCGTCGACGTAAATTCTCAGTCACATCTTTAACTAATTTATCCCTGAGAGATGGATTATTTAACCGTGCCAAATATTTATCTTCGCCGCCTGCTTTGATTTCGCGTGGTATCAGAGCTGCGGATATGCTGGTACCTGAAGCGAGCCATGGATATTGGTCAGCCGTAACTTTTAATCCTTCAGCTCTTGCCTGTTCTATCATTTTAATAACTGGCACACTTTTTCCCCATACATCAACACCCAGTGCCTTTATATGGGCGATATGAGCCGGAATATCTGCTTTGCTGGCAATTTCGAGCACCTCTTTTATTGCCGCTTCGAGACCAATGTTATAAGTGCTTTCATCCCGTATATGGCTATCATAAACACCATTTTTCTCCGCAGCTACTTTAGCCAGTTCTATCACTTCTTCAATTTGGGAGAAACTTCCGGGAACATAAAATAACCCTGTGGATAAGCCAAGCGCACCATTGTCCATTGCTTTGGCGACAAGTAATTTCATCTGCGCCATTTCTTCATCCGTCGGCACCCGATTATCATTATTCATAACTTCACGGCGCAGCGCACCATGACCGACGTATAGGGTGGTATTGGTGCCAATACCGGAACTTTGCATAGCTTGGGACAATTTTAAAATATCCGGGTAGCCGCCGCCATCATTACCGTTAAATACGGTGGTCACACCCTGCAGACGGTAATTTGCATTTTCGCGCTGCCTGGCATCATCACTTTGCAGTTCAGCCAAACTATGGGTATGGGGATCAATAAAACCGGGTGCTACAATAAGGCCGCGTGCGTCAAGAGATTTTTTAGCCCTGATATTGGCAGATGAAAGTCCTATGAAAATGATCTCATCATCTTTGATTGCTATATCAGCAACCTGGCTTTCTGATCCATCTCCCACATAGAACTGGCCACCCATTAGTAACAGGTCTGCCTCTATTGTTCTGTCGCATCCCACCAGCATAATAAAAAATGCTATGATAGAATATTTAAAAATATTTATTAGTGGCTTTTCCATTTCAGTAATTTTTCCATCATTTCCTGCGCGAATATATCAGCCGCCAAAGCCAAAGATTCACGATCAGTATTGTCCCCGACTTCATAGGTAATGGCGGGTATGCCATAGGTTGAAAATATGTAGTTTTTCGATGTTGGCCGGCCTGAATTAGGACTTTGTTCGCGGGTAAATTTATAAACTTTGTCATCAAGCCGCTTGGCTACAGATTCGAGCCATTCTCCAGAAAAATCAGCCGGACGTGTCTGCTCTTCATCTGTTTGGGTATAAAATAAATTGCGCCACGTTGAATGAAAGTCAAGAAACAGAATTAATTCATCATTACCTTCATTAAACCTTTGCAATTCTTTCTTTATTGCTTGTGTTTCCGGCTGTGTGAATGGCCCCCAATCACGGTTTAAATCTATCCCGCCCATATTATGGCGCCAATTTCCGTGAATAACCCCGTCCGGGTTCATATTGGGTATAATAATCAGATTATATTTTTGGCGAAATTTCTTGGCCAGTGTAGAATCGTTTAGCAAGGTTTCAACAAACCGAGCCATCGCTAATGCGCCGGTAACCTCGGGTGGATGCTGGCGACCAACAAGCAGGACATATGGTTTTTGCACATCAGGGTCAGTACGGGCTTCCAATTTATATATCGGACGGCCTTCAATCGACTTCCCTATTGTGGATTTAGATATGCCAGGGGATTCTGCGATTTTACTAATCCAGTTATTATGTTTGGAAACCGAGAAAATTTCCTGAGCAGAAATATAAACCGGGCGATCTGTTAATTTTAACCGCAAGTGAATTTTATTTTCGGATATTACATCAATTCTGTTTTGATCAAGTAAATCCCATTTGACACCATCATAACTTTTTTTCGGTGGATAACGGTGCTTTGAGTGGGTGTAGTACAGATTTATCTGCAATTCACCTATCTGCTTTGGCACAAGTCGAAAGGCGTACCACGCGCTATCGTTAATGGGTTTGTTTTCCGGGTCAATATATAAATTGAGCGTGGAGGGTGATACCACATCACATCTGTTTGCCCGTGCCGTGGGGAAATTTACCTGAACGGATGCTAACTCATTCTGGCATAATATTTCTGAATTATCGTTCTTGGCTAAGGAATTAGCTGATATGCTCAAGGGTAACGCAAATACCAAAAGCCAGAATATCATTCGTCTAAACATAAAATCCCTTCACATTCATCAGAGCACACTTATAGACTAAAATGCACCGGGTACGCTTATCCGAAAAGGAAATCCCGGTACACTTATTAGCATACCGGGATTATTTTGGTTAAAATTTCTTTCTGATGTCCAGGTAGAATTCACGGCCACGGGCATTATGCATGCTAGATTTAAAACCCCTGATCTCATCATCCTGGCGAGGGTCTTCATTAGTAAAATTATTAATGCCGAACCGCGCGCGCGTGTTGGCCAATATACCGTTGCCCTCATGTTCATATTGGATATACATATTGGCGGTTATCCATTGCTCAATTATATGTGGATCACCGTCGGGATTCAGACCCGCACTGGTATCGATAAAGTCACCAACATAGTTGGCCACAGCACCGGCACCAAATCCACTTTCATGACGCCAGGTCAGGCTGGCCGAACCGCGCCATTCTGGTGCGCCGTTCCGCTCCAAGAGACTACCAGCACCCGCGACTGTAATCGACGGATCAATCGCACCTGCGGCAATGGCATCCAATATGACAAGATCTCTTTCTGATTCCTCAACATCAAACTGCTTCAGTTTCGAAGCGTTGATTTTAAATTTGAAATCACCAAGTGGTGTATCCATAAGGTCGTAATAAAGACCAAAGTCGACACCCTGGAAACTCCTTGGCAACAAGTTGATATAAGTGTCTTTAATGAACAAAATATCACCTACCGGATCAATGCCGGTTCCGGCAAAGAAAGCAATCTGATCAACTGTCGGGTCGGCACGTACCACACCGGGGTTAGACGATCCTGCCACTCGGAGGGCGTAATCAAGGGCAACATGATTAGCACCGCCAAAGATGCCAACAACATCTGTCTGTTCAATGTCCCACCAGTCTACGGTGAAAGTGAAGCCATTGAGGAAGCTTAACCCACCTTCTAAATCCTGTGGGTCGATAACAATACCAAATGACTTGGTTTCATTATCTTCTGGCTCCAGATCTGGATTACCGGCACGCTGTTCTTCTCGCGATTCTGAAAAGCCATCACAATCCGCAAAGGTGGCAAAGGTACCATTGCGCACACCGGCTTCACAAAAAATCTTGTCTTCACGGGTGTTTGAGCGGGCAACGCCAATTTCATTGATTTGTGGCAGGTTAGGGGCTCTAAAACCTTTTGCCCATGAGCCGCGAGCCTTGAGCCAATCGAATAAAGCCCATGTTCCGGCAACACGCGGTTTAAATCCGCTTGAGCCAATGTCCGAAAATTCCTCAATACGCCCCGCGAGCTGTACACTCAATTCGTGAACCAGTGGAATATTTTGATCTTCACTCAACAGGGGCACCAATACTTCACCAAAGACGGAATAAACTTCGCGAGAACCACTTGAATCAAGGGTCGCAGAAGAGCCCATGGCGTCACTTAAAGAAAAGGCACCATTGACCGGATTGGTAAATGTGATGGTACCATCCAGACGGTCATCGCGGTCTTCATCATAAGATTCGTACCGTACCTCCACCCCAAGGGCAACACCGATAGGGCCGGCAGGCAATTCAAAGACATCGCCATTGGATACTTTGAAATCAGCCAGAGCCAGTTCGGTCGTGCTTTGGCGTTGAACATCAATAAGGAACGTATCAATGACACTTTGCGGATTGGTGGTGCTATCCAGTGAATTTGGATTATTGGGGTCAGCACCGTTAAAGACGTTAAAGGCGTTTGGCGTTTCATTATCCAGAGCTGCGGCAAATAAGGTTGACGATACTCGATTATCGGTAATATCCGTGGTTCTGGCCCGGGAATATAGGGCAGCGGTGTCCCAATTCCAGCTCGATTGACCAAAATCACCCCGCGCGCCGATGAGCGAACGAAAGGACGTATTTACAACATTAATATTACGTTGACCCAGCTCTGTCAGCCTCAGGCGTGCGCCATCAACAAACACCGGCAGTCCCTCATCAGGTACATTTTCCAATCCCGGTAGGCGGTTTGGATTAACGCTGCCATCAGAAAAAAGTATCGGGCCAAAGGGGTTCCAGAAGTTATTTGCCGGAATAACAATATCACCGCTGGAAATTGGCGTGATCGCCTCAATGGTGCCATCAGTTTCAGCACGATAAAAACCCATCTCACCATAAAGTTCGGCACCATTGTCTAATTCATGATTGAGAAAAGCAAAAACATTGACCCGGTCTCTGTCGGAAATCAATGAACGGTCCGCGCCCCGGTTGTGGCGCAGGTCACGATCAAGGGAGCTGTCATCAATACAGATGCCTGGCGTCGCCAGATCAGTTGCCGTCGTACCGCGACAACCCGAAAATGTATCAGGCTGAATATGAAACCGGCCACTGGAAGTGGTTAGTGTAACACCATTTTGTCTGACCCGTGTTCCACTATTGGTTTTCAATGTGAATTGACCCCATGCGGTTCTGGTATGGCGATTATCAAAGGATGTGTCACCCTCAAAACTTGTCCCGATCAGGAAATCCCGTTGATCCGAATTGGCGGCCAATTCCACCTCGCTTGAATCAAGCCCGTCCCGAATTGAAAAACTGCCCGCTATGGAAATATTGGTACGGCCATCGTTAAAACTCTTGCCCGCATTCAGGGTGATCTGTTGCTCGTTAAGGCCGGAATTTTCCGCAAAGCTTCCGCGAACAGATATATCAAGACCCTCAAAATTTCTTTTCAATATAGCGTTAAATACGCCGGCAACTGCGTCTGAACCATAAAGCGATGCCGCGCCGTCATTAAGAATTTCCACCCGTTGGATACCCGCCACTGGTAGCGCGTTAGTATTAGGCGTGACCGCAGGAACCAGATTTTTTGTTTGCGTGCCCGGATGATTAACCACCCGCCGTGAATTTATCAGAACCAGCGTGTTACCAGGGCCCAAGGAACGTAAATTGATTGATGATACATCACCACGGGAATTATTAACCGTATTGTTATTATCATCCCGGAAATCAACCTCACCCTGTCCGGGTAGAGAACGAATAAGTTCGTCACCGTCAAAGCTGCCCAAGGCGTCCAGATCATCCTGACCGAAAATTGTGACCGGCAGGGTTTCTGTTACTTTGGCACCCTTGATATGGGTTCCCGTTACAATGACTTCTTCGAGCGTATCATCAGCATCCTCAGCTGCATGAACAAGTCCCTGTGAACTTAATGCTATAACAGATGATGATAATAGTAGAAATTTTCTTATTGCTATGTGTTTCATAATTTTCCTCACAAAAATTTATTATTAAGAGGTATATGTAATAGACCTTTTTATTATAAATCAAATACTAATATAGGCATGACATATAACCTTTGGGTATAGGCTGGATAGTGGTCCTCTAGGTATAGGAAAAAATATCTTCGCGCCATTTCTGTGAATAGAGCCGAATCCCTGACAAAATAATATCGAAGATCATTGATATGGCACACATGATGCCGGATGGGGACCGTCCATACCATTACCTCTTATTTATTCATTGGACGGCATTAGCTTTTCTCCATTTTGCGAACTTTTATATTCCCTATAATTATAAGAACGTAAGAGAAGCATATTATTTGCTAGTGTCCTGAATAAAAAAAGTTTGATTATTCATTACTTAAAGTGAAATATTCAAGATGCTCTCTGGTATTTCTGTCTTATATTCCGTTCGTCATTTATCATCTTTCTACCCGCCTGATAATCAGATGAGCTGACGTGTCCGGTAAGCTGGTACATTCCCGCAAAATTATTTAATTGAATTACTGAAAATAAAATGTTATTTATTATTAATGAAAGCGTTTCCATTTTATAATTTTTTTCGCTAATTATAAGGGATGGATGTGAAAATTTACAGTCTGGCAACATCTTATTGACATGGAGTGCAAGCCTGATGGTTTAAGGATATTTTATGCAGGGATCAGGAATAAAAGAAAATAAAGATGTGTTAAGCATTATAGATACAGGGTTACTTATAATTAATGAAATTGTTGTAGTGAAGGATTTATCTATATGACACTACACAATAATACTTCCCCTTTTCTGTTACCTGAACAGGGGTGGAAGATTGTTGCGCTCAATATTTATCCTTATGTGGGTATTGGTGGGGCCAAAGTAACTTCTTTCAGGAAACAGGTCGGACCTAAAGATTGCAGAAGAAACTTCTGGAATACGGGAGGGGCGCGTGAATAAAAGAAAATTTATTCTCGGAATTGATGGTG
This sequence comes from Emcibacter sp., assembly GCA_021774875.1. Classification (GTDB taxonomy): domain Bacteria; phylum Pseudomonadota; class Alphaproteobacteria; order Sphingomonadales; family Emcibacteraceae; genus Paremcibacter. Next base: position 4,056 of record JAJFIP010000238.1, on the reverse strand, counting down.
GCGGCAGTAAATGCCGGGCGAGGCTTGTTTCTTCAGAGGGTGACCTGTTGGGCGTTGGCATGGCGGGCTCGGCCAATCCTCTGGAAGGGGTGGATCATTCAATTAATGCGATTATGAAATGTACGCTCGAAGCAGTTTCAGCGGCTGGACTGTCAAAAGCCATTTTAAAGCAAACTTCGGTTGGGTTAGGGCTGGCAGGAATAATCCTGCCGGATCGCCATAAAGCTCTGAAGGACTGGAAGCATCCTTTTAAAGAAATATTCATGACCCGTGATCAGCATATTGCCTGCCTTGGCGCCCATGGCGGGGCTGATGGTGCTGTTATTATTACTGGAACCGGATCCTGTGGTCTTTCTAATGTAAAGGGGAATATTACCGAATATGGCGGGCACGGATTTCCCCTTGGGGATAAGGGTGGTGGGGCCTGGATGGGTCTGAAAGCCCTTCAGCATAGTTTACGGGCGGAAAACAACCTTGGCCGTCAAACCATAATCGGTGATATGCTGCATGAATGGTTTAAAGTTCCAGACAGTGCATCCATTATTTCCAGAATTGCCCGGGCGCAGCCTGCTGAATATGCGAAACTGGCTCCTGTTGTTTTCGCTGCGGCAGAGCAGAATGATGATGTCGCACTGGAGATTATTCAGGATGGGGCAGCATATATATGCCGTATGGCGCGAGAGATATTAAAAACCTCACCGCCCAGATTATCATTGCTGGGGGGGCTTGGCCCGAGGATGCATCAATGGCTTGACAAGGAAGTTTCTTCGCATATTCAGGATCCGTTGGACAATGCTGAGGTTGGGGCCATATTATTTGCCCGTCAATGTATGGCTGGTAGTAGCAGCAGGGCCAAGGGAAAACAAAAAACATGACCACAATTATGGAATTGGAGGCCCGGGAAGCACCCTCACGGATCAATCGACAGATTTTTGAAAATCGCATGCTGGTTAAAATGATCGGCGAGCGGATAAAATTATTTGATCCAAAGTTTGTCATAACAGTGGGGCGGGGAACATCTGACCATGCTGGCGTCTTTGCCAAATATCTGATTGAGGTTGAACTGGGTCTTTCCGTATCATCTGCAGCACCATCGGTATCCAGTATATATAACAAGCGAATGAAGCTCGACAATGCGCTGGTGTTATTTATTTCTCAATCAGGCCGTAGTCCAGATATTCTGGCTCAGGCTAAAATGGCAAAAGATGCCGGGGCTTTTTGCGTGGCATTGGTCAATGATGAATCCGCGCCTATCCAGGATATTGCGGATGCTTTTATTCCCTTGAGGGCTGGACCGGAAAAGGCAGTAGCGGCTACCAAAAGCTATCTGGCAACGCTGTCAGCAATATTAACGCTAGTCGCATATTGGTCTGGAAACAGAAAAATGCTGGAGGCATTGGAATATCTGCCATCGCAATTAGGGGAAATAATAGATAGTCCGGCACAAATTATACCGCAACATTTTGAAAAAATTACAAATTGTATTGTTCTTGGCCGCGGGTTCGGATATGCCATTGCGCTGGAAATAGCCCTGAAACTGAAAGAGGTTTGCTCCATTCATGCGGAAGCCTTCAGCAGTGCGGAATTTTTTCATGGGCCTGTGACATTGGTGGAAAAAAATCTTACAATTCTTGATGTTCAGGTAGAAGATGAAACATCTGAATTTCACCAGAAAATGATGGGGGAGCTTGACCGTCGCGGGGCAACCATAATAGCGATGGCTGTCAATAGGAATGATATTCACCCGAGACTGGCCCCTCTGCTATTGCTGCAAAGATTTTATCTTGATGTGGAACAGATAGCACTCAGCCTTGGTGTTGATCCTGATGCACCGCCGGGACTTTGCAAAGTGACCAGAACAGTATGAGACGCGCATGAGATATACCCTTATTGCTGATAGATTGTTCGATGGGGATATTATTCTTGGTGATGTTCCTCTATCCATTGAGGATGGTAGAATTTTGTGTCTGGATACAGTCTCGAATGCAAAGGAAATCAGGCTAGAAGGCTTGATAGCTCCGGGATTTATTGATATTCAGGTGAATGGCGGGGGTGGTGTTCTATTCAATGCAGAAGCTTCAGTAGCGACCATCGGGCGGATTTCCAAGACCCATATTCGTTACGGTACGACGGCTTTTCTGCCAACCCTGATTACAGATGATCTTGCGGTTATGGATAAGGCCGCAGATGCGGTCAGCCAAGCGCTGGAAGAAGATATTCCCGGTGTTATGGGTATTCATTTTGAAGGGCCGCATATTTCCACAGCCAAAAAAGGCGTTCATTCAGAGAACTATATCCGTGAGTTATCAGAGCATGAGCAGGCCATATATCTCAGAGAGGATATTGGGGTGTGTCATCTGACTATGGCCCCGGAAATGGTTTCTCCAGAAGTTATAGGTCAGTTAACAGATAAGGGCATTATTATTTCTCTGGGTCATTCAAATGCAACATTTGAAGTGGTTCAGGATGCACTTGCTGCCGGGGCAAAAGGATTTACCCACCTTTATAACGCAATGTCGTCTATCCTTGGCCGGGAACCGGGCATGGTCGGGGCAGCATTATTGTCTAAAGCCGCATGGTGCGGGTTGATTATGGATGGCTATCATATTCATAACGCCTCAGCCAGGTTAGCCATTGAATCAAAACCACGGGGCAAGATCATACTGGTGACTGACTCCATGCCGCCAGTGGGAACAGATGATAGTGACTTTGAACTTCTTGGTGAAAAAGTTAAACGAACAGGTAATATGTTGACAGCCCCCGACGGTCAGCTTGCAGGGTCAGTGCTGGATATGGCATCTGCGGTGAGAAATACGGTAAAAGATCTTGATATAGCTCTGGATGAAGCGTTACGAATGGCATCACACTATCCGGCGGAATTCCTGGGCCTTGGCGATGAAACAGGGACATTAACACCGGGAAAAAGAGCTGATTTCATTCTTCTGAATGACGAGATCAGGGTGAAGTCAACCTGGGTTGGTGGCATACAAAGATATTAAGGTATAAATTAGGAGGCGGAAATGTATTTATCTATGCTGGATTGGGGAATTGTAGGCGGCTTTATGGCTCTTACTATTCTGATTGGTTTTTGGGTAAGTAGGCAGGCATCCAAGAGCAGCAGTGACTATTTCCTGGGCGGGCGCAATATGCCCTGGTGGTTACTGGGCGGATCCATGGTTGCGACTACATTTGCTGCTGATACCCCAAATCTTGTGACCAATATCGTACGTACCCACGGGGTGTCCGGTAACTGGGTTTGGTGGGCTTTCCTTATCACTGGCATGTTGACAACATTCGTTTATGCGCGGCTTTGGCGTCGTTTGGGCGTTGCGACAGATATTGAATTTTATGAGAAACGCTATAGTGGTCGTCCGGCGGAATTTCTACGCGGTTTTAGGGCCGTCTATCTGGGCCTGTTCTTTAACGTGATGATCATGGGTAATGTGACCTTGGCCGCAGTTAAGATAGGCAGTGTGCTTTTTTCAGTTTCCCCGGTGATGATGGTGTTAATCGCAGGATCTATTACCGTGGTTTTCAGCGCCATGGGCGGCTTTCTCGGGGTTTTGATTACCGACATGATTTTATTTGTCTTATCTATGGCCGGGTCACTATTGGCGGCCTATTATGCGGTTAATCATCCGTCAGTAGGTGGCCTGGATGGACTGTTGAATAATCCTGCTGTTACGGGCAAGATGGCACTTTTGCCTGATTTATCTGATCCCAATCAATGGGTTCCCCTGTTGCTGATACCACTGGCTGTTCAATGGTGGAGCTCCTGGTATCCCGGCGCGGAGCCGGGTGGTGGCGGCTATATCGCCCAGAGAATGCTTGCTGCCAAAGATGAAAACCACGCCATGGGAGCCTCTGCCTTTTTCAATATAGCCCATTATACTATCCGGCCCTGGCCGTGGATTCTGGTGGCTTTGGCTTCTATCATAGTATTTCCTGACCTTGCCAGTATCCGGGAGGCGATGCCCTATATCCCGGCGAGCATTGTCGGGGATGATATGGCTTATCCCGCCATGTTGACTTTCCTGCCTGCTGGCATATTGGGTC
>JAJFIP010000237.1 GCA_021774875.1 Emcibacter sp. | reverse complement strand
AACCCCCGGTGCCGTAAGTGCTCTTGATGTCGCCAACCTCAAAGCACGCCTGGCCAAAGGCTGCGGCCTGCTGGTCGCCGGCAACGGCGCAAATCGGGATTGGCCGGCCGAACAGCTCCGCATCGGTGCGGCCAAAATCATCGGCGCAGTCGCGCACATCGCCGAGGCATTTGCGCGGTATACGGAATTCTTCCAGCAGCCCGACATCCCATTCATTGGTATGGATATTATAAAGACTGGTGCGGCTGGCATTGGTGGCGTCGGTTGCGTGCACCGCGCCGCCGGTGAGCCGCGCGATGAGGAAGCTGTCGATCGTGCCAAAGGCGATCTCGCCATTTTCCGCGCGGGCGCGCGCGCCCTCCACATGGTCTAAAATCCACGCTGCTTTCGAGGCGGAAAAATACGGGTCCAGCACCAGCCCGGTGCGCGCGGCAATCCCCGCTTCCAGCCCGTCGGCGCGCATCTGCTCGCAGATGTCGGCGGTGCGCCGGTCCTGCCAGACGATGGCGTTATGGATCGGTTTGAGCGTCGCGCGGTCCCACAAGATGGTGGTTTCGCGCTGGTTGGTGATGCCGATCGCGGCGATCTCGCATCCGGCGCCTTCAACTTTTTGAAAAACCTCGCGCGCGGTCTCCAGCGTCGTTCGCCAGATATCTTCCGGGTCATGCTCAACCCATCCGTCGGCGGGATAGTGCTGCGTAAACTCGCGCTGCGCAGAGGCGACCGCCTTGCCGGCGCCGTCAAACACTATCGCGCGGCTTGACGTTGTGCCCTGATCAATGGCGAGGATATAAGGCGCCTCAAAATCTGTCATGGAATCGCTCTTATGTTATTTGGTAACGCCGTACATGAACCACCCTAACGCGAAATGGCTGCAATGAAAAAGCCGGAGATTTTTGTCGATGCGGACGCCTGTCCGGTGAAGGATGAGGTTGTGCGCGTGGCGGACCGCCATGGGTTTGCGGTGCACTTTGTCTCCAACGCCCGCATGCGCCTGCCGGCGGGGCTGGATGTGCGCCGGGTGATTGTCGCGGACGGCCCCGACGTCGCTGATGACTGGATCGCCGAGCGGGCGGGCGAGGGCGATATTGTCATCACCAGCGATATTCCGCTCGCCGAGCGCTGTCTGAAATCCGGCGCGCAGGTTATTGGCGGGACCGGCAAACCGTTCACCACCGATAATATCGGCATGGGGATGGCGATGCGCTCGCTGTCGCGGGACTTGCGCGAAATGGGAGAGATCTCCGGCGCCGGGCCAATGTTTTCAAAGAAAGACCGTTCGCGCTTTCTCGAAGCGCTGGAACTGGCGGCGCGTAGGGCGGGGTGATGGTGGGGGCATATTCCCCTCCCTTGAAAAGGGAGGGGTTAGGGGAGGGATCAAGCCTATCGGTAAACCTAAACGTTCGCGTATGGCGAACGCCCGTGATCCCCTCCCTAGCCCTCCCCTTTCCAAGGGGAGGGAATGATCGAGGCTTATGATTTCAAACTGAAACACGACCGCCATCCATTATCGATTGCGCCGCCGGTAAACTTCACTAGGTTGCGTGGCTTCATTGTTGATCGAGGATTTGCCCCCATGAAAAAAATTATTCTCATTGCTGCTTTTGGATTCGCTGCTGTCGGCCTTGCCGCCTGTTCACCGGGCGAGAAGGCGCAAGAATCAACAGCGCCGGCTGAGGGATCGACCGAAGCCAGCGAAGAGGCTTTGCGGCTTTATACGTTTGACTGCGGGCGCATCGACATGCTCAATCTCGGCTTGTTTTCCAGCAACGGCGAATATGCCGGCCGTCAGAACAAGGCCGCGGATATGTGCTTCCTCATTCGCCATCCCAAGGGCGATTTGATGTGGGACGCCGGGCTTCCTGATGCGTTGAACGAACAGGCCGATGGCCTCACCAACGGACCGTTCCATGTCGCGGTGCCAACGACGCTCGCCAGCCAGCTTGCCAGCATAGATGTTGCGCCCGCCGTCTTTGAGTATTTTTAGATTTCACATTCGCATTTTGACCATGTCGGCAACGCCGCGATGTTTGCGGGCGCGACTTTCCTCGTCGATAAGGACGAGCGCGCGCATATGTTCCGCGATGAGGCGCGTGCGGATGAACAGAGTTTTCCGCTGGTGGCGCCGCTAGAAGACGCACAAACGACTGAGTTCGACGGCGACTATGATGTGTTTGGCGACGGCTCGGTGACCATCCTCGCCACGCCCGGCCACACGCCTGGCCATACTTCGCTCCTGGTCAATCTCAAAAATTCAGGTCCAGTGCTGTTAACCGGCGACCACTATCATCTGCTGGAATCGCGCGAAAAACGCATCGTTCCAGTGTTTAATACTGACGAGGAAGAAACCCGCCGCTCGATGGACAGGTTCGAAGCGCTAGCCACAGAGACCGGCGCGCGGGTCGTCGTTCAGCACGCGTTGGAGGATCTGGAGACAATGCCCAAGGCTCCGGGGTATTTAGATTAGATCTAATTGAGAAAACAACTCTTCCCGCTCATCCCCGCGAAAGCGGGGATCCAGCAATAATTGCCTCCCAGCTTCTGGATTCCCGCTTTCGCGGGAATGAGCGGATGGGGGCAGTAAGTTACGATGACGCAGCGCCTATAGCCACTTCGCTTCCGGCGGCAGTGATGAGAGAATTGAATCCACATTGCCGCCGGTTTTTAGACCAAAGGTGGTGCCGCGGTCATAGAGCAGGTTGAATTCCGCATAGCGCCCGCGCTGGATCAGCTGCGCTTCGCGGTCGTCTGGCGTCCAGGGCTGGTCCATGCGTTTGCCGACCAGCTTTGGATAGGCGCTGAGAAAAGCGCGCCCGACATCTTGGGTGAAGGCAAAATCCTTGTCCCAGTCGCCGCTATTGTGGCGGTCATAGAAAATGCCGCCAACACCGCGCGGTTCGTTCCGGTGCGGCAGGAAGAAATAGTCGTCGCACCATTTTTTGAACTTCGGGAAATAGTCCGCGTCATGCGGCTCGCAGGCTTGGCGCATCGCCGCCAGAAACTCTTGCGTGTCTTCGTGGGCCTCGGTTCGGTAAGCGGGGTGCATTGGGTTTAAATCGCCGCCGCCGCCAAACCAGCTTTTGGTGGTGACAATCATCCGCGTGTTCATATGCGCGGCCGGCGCATGCGGGTTGCGCGTATGCGCAATCAGCGAAACGCCCGACGCCCAAAATCGTGGGTCTTCTTCCGCACCCGGAATCTGGCTGCGGAACTCTTCGGAGAATTCTCCGTATACGGTTGATGTGTGGATGCCGGCTTTTTCAAACACCCGGCCATGGATCAGCGACATGACGCCGCCGCCCTGGTCTTGTGTGCCGTCTCCCCTTTTCCATGGCGTCTTTTCAAACCGGCCGGCCGGCATATCGCCATAAAGCGCGCCGGCGTCGTCTTCCAGCTGTTCAAATGCAGTGCAAATATCGTCACGCAGTTTTTCAAACCAGGCGCGGGCGACTTGTTTTTGCTTGTCCAGGAGTTCTGTTGATTGATTTGACATTTTTTGCTTGCTCTATTGTTTTGACGTGTAATGCTACAGCGTCGGGCGAAAAAGTGGGAACCGGTTTTTCGCAAAATCCGGCGCGCAACAAATAATCTGGATCGCCCGGCGATCTAGGCTTTGAACCAATATAACAATTGCGGGGGCAATATGTGGGAACAAATTGGCGCAGCGGCAATTTATGGCGCCATAGGCGCTGGGGGCGGCGCAGCCATAGGCGGCATGCTGGCCACGCTATTTAAAAATTCGCGTTATGCCACAATGATAACGACAGGCCTGACGGTGGCGTTTGCCGTGATCGGGATGAATGTCGCAGAGCCAATATTGAAGCCGTATATTGGCCAATATTTGCCGCAACCTGCGTCGCAGGATGAGGTTCTCGACGAGATTTTGGCTGGAGCGCGCAAGGACCCGATGCTGGCGGCTTTGTTTGCCAAAGAGCCGGCGCTTGAAGGCGAGCTGCGAGCTAAACTTAAAGAGATTTTAGAGACTGAATCCCGGTCAGATAAAATCGAATACGCGGCGTTCAAAGCAGGTAAAGATCTGACCGAGAGCCGCCTCGTCTACTACCTCAAACGTGGTCGTGACGAGGATATCATTGAGTTTACTAATTTCATGATTGAAATGATGGATTATTTGACCGAGGCCGAGCCGCAGTTTTGCCATTGGTATTTTTATGACCCAGTATCACTCGCAGCGATGTCGGCTAAAGACATTAAGGCTAAGATGGGGGCTGTCAGACAGAACAGACAGCAGGAAATTGCCGCAGCCGTTATTGTGAACGCATTTGACGAAATTCCATCCTATGATGTGGACGCGGCGCAGGCGCGTTTGGTTGAAGCCGGGCAACTGCTTAATGGATTGCTTGGCCCTGAATTAATAGGGCTAATCGCCGTAGGCGGACAAAAGCCGCAAACTGATGCAGAAGCCGCGGCGGCCTGTAACGCTACTGCTCGTTTGTTCGAATACCTAGCTGAAAGTGAGAAGCCGGGAGAGGCGATCCGCCATATATACACACTGTCTGGTTAACCGCTTTGACGTTCTTGTTGATTTGAAGGTTTTGTCACTCAGAGGCCTTCAATTAGAGTCTGTCCGGGAATTCAGGATCTGGCCAATCGTCGGACGCATAGTTTTATCATTGCCAGGCGCATAAAGGTCAATGTTGTAGCGGCGTATCGTTCGTGATCCATGGAAAGCCTGCGATTTATACCGAGCCATGCAA
>JAJFIP010000236.1 GCA_021774875.1 Emcibacter sp. | reverse complement strand
ACGGTATAAGGCCCAGCCCAAACTATCAATTATATATCCATCATAGGGCCGCAGTTCCACCGCCCGTTCCAGCATTATTCTGGCCTTTTCAATATTTATCCCTTTATCGACCCAGCTATAGGCCAGATAATTCAGGACTTGTGGCTGATCTGGTCGCAGCTCGAGTGCTTTCAGAAAATCTGCCTCAGCCAAGTTCCATTTTTTGGCCTGCTCATAAACAATGCCGCGGGTATAAAAAATGCTCCAGTGCTTGTCATTAAATTCTTCTATGCCCTCAATATACTTTGTATATGATTTCCCGGCTTCCCCGAAACGGCTATTCATACGATTAATATCACCAAGAGCACCCAGAATCTCTCTATTTTCTGGAAATGTGGCAACAAGATTTTCCATGGCATCAATGGCCGCATCCAGCTTGCCCATTTTTTCAAGAACCCATGCCATTTGCAAACGGGCACTAAAATATAAAGGGTGTTTCTTATTTACCCGGTCGTAACTTTCCAAGGCACCGTCGTAGTAGTTATCGGCTTCAAAAATCTGACCCAACAGATAATCAGAAATATATGAGTCCTTTTTCATATATTTGGCAAAACGCAGATAAGCTGTGGCTGGCCGCCGGATATTATCCTGGATCAGGAAATTTGCCGCCGTATAAAATATCTCTGCGATGGCATCTTTTTCAGATACAATGTATGATTTTGCCCTGACACCATTATCCAGATCAGTTAAGGCCCGCAATAGCCTTACATTATCCGGAGCTTTTTCAAGATAATTCAGATAAAGCTGACGGGCATCTTCGGTGCGTCCCAATCGGCGCAGCAAAATCCCATATGCCTCTATGGTGCGTAGCGACATGCTTCCTGGAACTACCAGTGACTCTGCGTATAATTTTTCCGCCAATTGTGTCTTGCCGATAAAATCGTAGAATAGCCCAGCATGAAATTGCTTAAACTCCTTGAAGCTCTTATTTTCCAGCAATTTACTCATATTGGCTTCAGCCTCAGCAGATTTACCCTGAGCCCCCAGCACCCAAGACATGAATAGGGGTTTAAAAAGACCATAAACACCAGCACTGCTGATATTTTCCAATCTGGATAGGGCCGCATCATAGTCATCGGAATCCAAATGCTCCAAAAACAGAAACATCTGAACCATACTGTCAGAGACATTAAGTTCATCAAGTTTATGTGCAACCTTCATGGCAGAATCATATCTGCCATCTGCGATAAACAGCACAAAAGATTTTCGCAGGATTATCTGGTTTTCAGGATCAAGTTCCAGAGCCTGTTCATGGAAATCGGCGGCGGTAGCCATGTCATTATGTATGGCTGCATGCAGCCCGGCCAGATACTCACCATAAGGCTGGTCCGGAACCTGTCTCAGATCCTTGACACCATTGCTGGTCAGGCCCGTGCTGGAAAAACCCAATACGACCATGATGACCAAACCAAGCGTTCGTATTTTCAATATCTGGACAAAATTTCTCAATCTTAACTCCACATGATGATACCCTACATATTAGGGTAATTGGGACCGCCCCCTCCTTCTGGCACAGTCCAGTTAATATTTTGTGTTGGATCCTTAATATCACAAGTCTTACAATGTACACAATTTTGTGAATTTATCTGTAATTCAGGATTCTCCCCCTTATCATCCATAATAAATTCATAAACACCAGCCGGACAAAAACGAACTTCCGGGCCAGCGTAGAGATTATAGTTCACATCAACTGGCACCGCACCATCTTTTAATTTCAAATGACAAGGCTGATTTTCCTCATGATTGGTATTGGACAGGAATACGGATGACAATTTGTCAAAGGTAACTTCTCCGTCCGGTTTGGGATAATCAATGGGCGTGCAATCCTGAGCGGGTTTCAAACATGTATGATCTTCATCATGACTAAAGGTCCAGGGCAGCAGAAAACCAAGGCCCAGACTGTTCATCCACATATCAAATCCAGCGTAAATCGTTCCCAGAAAGGCTCCGAATTTATGAATGGCCGGCTTGGCGTTACGCACCCGATGCAGATCCTTATATACCCAGCTTGACTCAAATGCCTTTGGATATTCATCCAATTCATCCTTTTCCCGTCCCTGGGAAATGGCATTGAAGGCTGCCTCTGCTGCCATCAAGCCCGTCTTCATGGCATTATGTGTGCCCTTGATACGCGGTACATTGAGGAATCCGGCACTGCATCCGATCAACGCACCACCGGGAAGAGTTAGTTTCGGAATGGACTGAAGTCCGCCCTCGTTAATTGCACGGGCCCCGTAAGATATGCGCCTGCCCCCTTCCAGCATGGGCCGGATTGCGGGATGATTTTTATATCTCTGCATTTCATCAAAGGGTGACAAATAGGGGTTGGCATAATCCAGCCCAACCACAAAACCGATGGCAACCTGATTATCCTCCAGATGATAGATAAAACCACCACCAACTGTTTCCTTATCCAACGGCCAGCCCTGAGTATGGATCACCTTGCCTTGCTTATGATTTTCTGGCTTAACTTCCCACAATTCCTTGATTCCAATACCGTAAGTCTGTGGCTCTTTGCCGTCGCGCAGATTGAATTTTGCGATCAAAGTCTTGGCGATTGAGCCTCTTACACCCTCAGCAATAAGAGTATATTTACCGTGAAGTTCCATTCCCGGCATATATGTGTCTTTCTCACTGCCATCTTCAGCGACACCCATATCACCGGTCAGCACCCCTTTAACTGATCCATCCTCGTGATAAAGTATTTCCGCACCGGTAAAACCGGGAAATATTTCAACCCCCATATTCTCTGCCTGTTCCGCAAGCCAGCGACAGACATTGCCCAGACTGACGATATAATTGCCTTTGTTGCTCATTAAAGGCGGAAGCAGGAAATGGGGCATTCCGGTCTTGCTTTTTTCCTTCAATATCCAATGTTCATTTTCCGTAACCGGCGTCAGCAACGGTGCTGCCATTTCTTTCCAGTCGGGAAAAAGTTCGTTAAGTGCTATGGGGTCAATAACCGCACCGGACAGGATATGTGCCCCGACCTCGGAACCTTTTTCCAGAACGCAAACCGTAAATTCCTTGCCCGCCGCGTCAGCCATCTGTTTAAAACGGATCGCCGCACTCAGTCCCGCTGGCCCGCCACCGACAATGACAACGTCATATTCCATAAATTCACGTTCCATAATGCTTTCTTTCCCGATGTTTTTCATCTTATTCAGTGCTTTGCCCCGAAGTTACTCCAAAGGGCATCAACGGGTCAATTAAACTATGGTGAATATGTAACCTAATTTTTGGCCAAATCCAAACATCCGTTTGAATTATGACGAGCGGCATAAACATCAACACTTGGAATGTATAAGTTTTACCTGATTATTTCTGACTGCTTGCCGCATCCTTCCACAGGGTTATCATGGCATGAAACAAGGTTGGTCGCGAGGCTTCAAGATAAAGGTGACTGTTGGGCAGACCCTCTTTGAGCCTCCTGTAGGCCGTGCCCAGCGAATGATAGGGCATATTGGGAAACAGGTGATGGGTTGCATGAAATCGTAGGCCCACAGGCGCCCATAAAGCCGACAGAAAGCTTCCCGGAACATCCACGGAATCAAGAAACTGCTCAGCGACAGACATTTGCTCCTCCCCGGGATTACGGTAGGCGTGGGCGCCGAGCGTCCTGATACTGTTTAACACCAGAACCAGAGCCATTACCAGATACCAGACAGCAAAAAATTTAGCAGGAAGGATGCCATAATACCAAAGTGCGATCGCTGTCCAGCCATAGAGAAAGGCACAAACCTCCTGAAGTCGCCAGAATTTTCCATCACGTTCCGTATGAGGTGGACGAATGTAATCAAGGTCAATGGTCAGGGAAGAAGCCCGCTGCCAGAGAAACTGTCCAATGGGCGGGATCAGCCATCCCAATGGCGTAAGGATAATATACCTCAGCACAATCAGTGCCGGCAGAAAAACAGAAGAAATCACATACCAGATATTTTTCCACGGATTTTGTGCGCCAAAGGGTAGATATTCACCGTCCAGCTTTGTGCCATATATATCTCTTTTGTGATGATCCAGATGCACGCCCTGATACATAAATACTGGTACCATGACCAAAAACCCACAGGCCACATTCCACACCCGCTTGAAGTTAAGCATGGTGCCTTTTTTAAAATGGACAATCTCATGGATAAAAATCACCGCCCGATACAGGGCAAAGGTTGCGACAAAATACGCCAAAATCCCTTCGAGCGAGAAGGTTTCAGAAATAACAGTTACTGCAAAGGCAGTCGCTCCTATCGCCAGCGACAACAGGAAATCACACCAGTATATAGCCTGATTTGCCGTCATCAGATCCTTTACCATTGCTCTGGATTCTTTAAGGGGAAATTCTTCTGCCTTGGCTTTCATTTCATTCAGCATAACCTGACACCTTCTTTATTTAATAGTCTGTGACCTAATATGGTTAATCCAGACGTTGCTACATTGAACCAGATCAAAAGTAAATGAGTGTAATAGCTTAATTTGGTCCAACTTTTAAAATATTATCTTCCTGATTGCATCATTTTGTGTGAAATGCATAATGTACGCAATGTAAAGTAACAAAAAAATAATGAGTTTTGCTTAATATCGTCAACATGGAAAATGATACAGGGAATATAGAGAATAAGGATTTACCGTCCCTGCTCCGATGGTATATGGACTCGGGTGTTGACGAGTCAATCGGTGACGAAACACTTGACTGGTTCGCCATATCAACCCAACCCGCACCGAAAACCACTTCCCCGGCAAAAGTGACAGCCACTGTTTCAGTTGAGCAAATAGCTGAAAAAGCAGAACAGTTGGCTGCTTCATGTGATTCCCTGTCAGACCTGAAGCAGACGATCAAAAGCTTTGACGGCTGCCGCCTGAAGAAAACCGCAACCCACACAGTCTTTTCTGATGGAAATCCAGACAGCAATATTATGCTGATTGGTGAAGCCCCCGGCGTTGATGAGGACAGGCAGGGTATACCCTTCGTTGGTGAAAGTGGTCAGCTTCTGGACAGGATGTTCAAAGCTATTGACCTGGCCAGAGAAAAAGACTTTTACATCGCAAATATTATGCCTTGGCGACCACCGGGCAATCGCAATCCGACAAGTGAAGAAATTACCATCTGCTTGCCCTTTATCAAAAGGCATATTGAACTGTTTAAGCCTGAACTTATTATACTTCTGGGCGGAATATCAGCCAAAAATCTTTTAAACAGCAGTCTGGGAATAACCAGATTGCGGGGTAAATGGGCTGAGTATGAGCTGAAAAGCAGTAAAATTCCGGTTCGTTCCCTGTTCCATCCGGCCTATCTTTTGCGCCAGCACAAAGCCAAGGGGGATACATGGCATGACCTGCTGGAAATTAAAGCTAAAGTAGAGGAACTGTCTCTATGATGATGTTTTCTCTGCATAAAATAATTTTACTAATCTGGATAGTGCTCTTATACCCGGCCATGGTTTACGCTGAAACCAGCACCCTGCCCACAGCCCCGCAGCAAGATGTTACCGAATTGCAACCCTCAGACCTTGCCCCGCTAGGATCCTCAGATGTCAATCGATACCGGCGTATTTTCGACCTGCAGGCAAACGGTAAATGGAAAAAAGCTGATCGGCTGATCAAGCAGCTGGATGACAGTATTTTACTAGGCCATGTGCTTTATCAGCGTTACATGCACGCGACCGCATATAGTTCCCGATACAAAGAGCTGGCTAAATGGATGCTCAATTACCCGGATCATCCCGGTGCCAGAAGAATTTATGCCCTCGCCCGGAAGAAAAATGGCGGCAAGGCCAGAAAACTTCATAAACCAACCCCGGCACTTGCCCTGAATTTTCCAGCCGATAAACCATTGAACAGATATACTACAGCAGATTCAGCCCAAAAGAAGGCCAAGCCCAATACAACACCGCCCAAGGCCCGTCATAAAAAGGCAGACCGTATCGATATTCAACGCCTGAAAAAAAATATCAAGCGATACCTGCGCCGCCGTAACCCCGAAAGGGCAGAAAAAAGACTATGGGCCTTTGAACGCCGTGCACTCTTGTCCCAGGCAGAATTCAATATTCTGCTGGGTGACATAGCTGGAGGATATTTTCTGGATAATCAGGATGCCAAGGCGCTGGCTCTGGGAAAAATTGCCGCTGAAAATTCTCAAAATGTTGCCTCCCAGCCCGACTGGTTTGCCGGTCTTGCCGCATGGCGGCTCGGGGACTGTGCGCAAGCTGCACTACATTTTGAGAAAGTAGCACAGTCACCCACTGCCGGAGACTGGGCAGCAGCAGCTGGTGCTTTTTGGGCGGCACGGGCCAATCTGGTCTGCCGCCAACCGGAAAAAGTAACCCAACTGCTGACGATAGCTACCAGTTTTCCAAGAACCTTTTACGGCCTTGTTGCCGCACGCCAACTGGGGCAAAAGCCGGAGCTTGACTGGACAGCCCCCGCCTTTAGCAAGGGTCACTTTGACCTTATCAAAGATCTGAAAAGCGTAAAAAGAGCCATCGCCCTGTCCCAGACCGATAAAATAATGCTGGCAGATATGGAACTCAGTGATACCTGGCGCCGGACAAGGGGTAATCGCCATGAAGCACTTCTTGGGCTAGCCGCAAGGTTGGGACTAGCCGGAACTCAACTTAAAATAGGCAAAATCGAAGAACAAAAACGCAGAACTGCTCTAGACAGCACCCTTTACCCAATTCCTGACACGGAACCCGAAGGCGGCTTTACGATCGACCGCGCCCTGATATTGGCTATCATGCGACAGGAATCAGAGTTTAACAGCTGGGCCAAGAGCCATTCCGGTGCAAGGGGATTAATGCAGGTCATGCCACGCACGGCAAGCTATATATCGCGGGACAGGTCGCTACGCTATGGCAGTCGTATCAAGCTGGATGAACCGCGCTATAATATGGCACTGGGCCAACAATATGTTCAGACAATGCTGGGAAAAGGTTTTGCCGACGGTAATCTGTTCAAAACCCTGACTGCCTATAATGCCGGGCCGGGAAATCTAAAAAAATGGGAACGGAAAACAAATTTTCAGGATGATCCGCTGCTGTTCATTGAATCTATTCCTGCCCGTGAAACCCGAAATTATATCGAGCGTGTCATCAGTAACTACTGGATTTACCAAATGAGAATGAAACAGCCTGTGCGTTCGCTGGATATGGTTGCAATGGGCGGATGGCCCATGTATATATCTCAGGATAACGACAATAATAAAAGACAAGTTCATGCCTCTCGATAATTCCATTGAATTCTTAGCCCTCCATATTGCGGTTCTGACGGTTTCCGATACCCGTGTGCTGGAAAATGATACTTCTGGCCAGATATTGGTAGACCGCTTAAAGGGTGCGGGACATATATTGGCGGCGCGGACCATAGTCCGGGACGAAAAAGACAAACTGGCGGCCCAACTGACAGAATGGATTAATGACGAGAATATTCAGGTGATCATTTCCACCGGAGGAACCGGCCTTACGGGTCGTGATATTACCCCGGAAGTTTTTCACAGCCTTTATGAAAAGGAAATAGAGGGATTTGGCGAAATGTTCCGTCTGACATCCTATAAAATCATAGGCAGTTCCACTATTCAAAGCCGGGCAACCGGTGGTGTAGCTAACGGCACCTATATGTTTGCTCTGCCCGGATCAAACGGGGCCTGCAAAGATGGCTGGGATAATATCCTGAAAGAACAACTGGATATCCGTTTTCGCCCGTGTAACTTTGCGGAAATGATGCCCAGGTTAATCGAATAACACCCTCTCTCTGCCGGATTTATTGATAACATTTGGTCTATTATTTACTAATCTTCAACATAATTTCTGTAGGCTTATCTGAAAGATAATAAGACTGAATTCTTCTGCCTTTCAGGGAACTGGTATGCCCAATAATTCACATATAACTGTCATTCAGGATAACTATATAAAAAACAAAGCCTATATTGATCTGGCCAAGCATTATTATGACATTAAACTGGCTGACATAAATTCTGTGTCCTATGAAGATATTACAAAATCCGTAGTAATTATTGTCCAGGTTGACCTCAATGATCCAAATTCTCTAAATCGGCTCAAGGAAATAATGGCCTTGCCTGAGCGCAGACATATTCCAACATTTTTTCTACTTCATGAATTCTCCAGACGGGAAGTTGTACAAGCTACCACACTGGGCGCAACGGACTATACAGTCTATCCCTGCCCGGACCGCAACTTTACTTTCATTCTCGAAAATCTGATTAATAAGAAGGTTGAGAAGGCATGGAAAAAACTATCCCATGTCCAGGAAGAAGCCCTGAAAGTAAGTCTGAAAGTTGTGGAAAAAACATTCCATAATGCCTCAAAAGGACTGGAAGTATCCCAGGAAGAAGTAAAAGACAGCTGTAACCTAATCGTCGAAGCCACAGCAAAAGATGGCCTGAACGACTGGATGGATGCAATTCGTCAACATCATAACTCCACTTATCGTCATTGCATGATGGCATGTGGTTATCTGGTTTCTTTTGGTATGCTGATTGGTGCCAATAAAGCTGATTTACAGATGGTAGCTGTGGGCGGCATGTTACATGACATTGGCAAGGCAATGATTCCCCTGAAAATTCTTGAAAAAACATCGGAATTGACCCCGGAAGAAGTGAAAGTGATGGAAAACCATCCCGTTGACGGCAAGATTATTCTTTCAGGAGCAAATTGGGATAAAGCGATAATCGATATTGCGGCCCATCATCATGAGATGCTGGACGGTTCCGGCTTTCCAGACGGCCTGGTGGGGGATGAGATCAGCGACATCGTACGCACTGTCAGTATCGTGAATATTTTCTGTGACCTGACCGATAAAAGATCCTACGGACCGACCATGACAGCAGAAAAAGCCATCGAGACAATGTTGAGTATGGAAAATCAATTGGACAGCACACTCGTGAAGGCCTTTCGCCCGGTCGTATTATCAGATGATAATTAGCCCCTAGGCAGCCTACTCATCAAAATATTACTCTTCTGTTTTTCTTAACTAAATAACAACATTAAATTGATAATGATTATAAATAACTTTTTTTATTAGAGCTAAGAACGGTTGAAATCCACTTAAACGGGGTATTAAAAAACGGTATGAGCAATAATATTATTGTCACTATAGTCCATGACAACAGCGAATACGACAAATCGTTTGTTAAATTGGTAAAACGATACCACGATATTAATCTGGTGAGTGTAGAATCCCTTTCAGCCGAAGATTTCAGGCGTTCCCTGCTGATAATCTTGCAAGTCAATCTGACTGATCCCAAAACCCTTCGCCCTTTAAGAGAAAAAATGCTATTGCCCGAACGCACCCAAGTGCCAGTGCTTTTTTTGCTCAATGAATTCAGCCGTCGTGAGGTTGTACAGGCCAATATGCTGGGGGCAACTGATTATATCGCCTACCCTTGTCCAAATGCTTATTTTATCAATATTATGGGTGATCTGGTCAGTCGAACCGTGGAAAAGACCTGGTCAAAATTATCCCACACTCAGGAAATGGCTCTGAAAGTCAGTCTCAAAGTTTTGGACGATGCCTTTGAAAACGCCATGAACGGCGAAAAACTTTCCCATAAAGAATTAAAAAACAGTTGCGATCTGATCATTGAAGCTACCGCTAAAGACGGCCTCACTGACTGGATGAATGCCATTCGCCAACATCATAACTATACATACCGGCATAGCATGATGGTCTGTGGCTACCTTATTTCCTTTGGTATGCACTTTGGAGTCAAAAAAAACGACCTTCAATCACTCTCACTTGGTGGGATACTCCATGACATCAGCAAAGCCCATACTCCTCTGAAAATTCTTGACAAGCCAGCAAAATTGACTGCTGACGAATGGGTAATTATGAGGAAACACCCCGTCAACTCACGTATAATTCTGGCAGAGGGTGGCTGGGATCAGGATTTGATCGACATTGCGGTTCATCACCATGAAAAACTTGATGGAACTGGTTACCCAGACGGCCTGAAGGGGAAACAAATAAGCGATATAGCAAGAATGACGGCCATCGCTGATGTATTTTCAGGGCTTACTGACAAGCGTTCCTACAAACCTGCAATGGCCCCGGAAAAGGCCATGGACATCATGCTGGATATGGAAGGGCATCTGGATATTCCCCTTGTTAAAGCCTTCTCCTCTGTCATATTTTCTGAAGAAGACAAAATCCTCGTTAATCAAAAATAATTATCTTAATAAATTAGCAACTCAAGCTTGGTAGCATATTGCCATATTTATCTGAATCAGGCAGAGAAAATGGCTGGGGACAGCCTTGAAATGGGGATACAAAATAGAATGGGCAAAAAGCAGCATGTAACTATTGTTCACGACAATAATATGCATGATAAGTCATTTATTGAACTAGTGAAGCGCTACCATGATATTAAAATGGTGGATATAGAGTCGCTGTGCGCGGAAGACTTTATTCAATCACTGCTGATTATAGTACAGGTTAACCTGACTGACCCAAAAATCCTGCGTCCCCTGAAACGTAAAATGGCATTGCCGGAGCGAGAGCATATACCAGTGCTTTTTCTGCTTGATGACTTCAACAGGCGTGAAATAGTTCAATCCAATATATTGGGGGCTACAGATTATATTGCCTACCCTTGCCCCGATAGTAATTTTATTGAAATAATGGCAGATTTGGTCAATCACGCCGTTGAAAAATCATGGGCAAAATTATCCAAAATTCAGGAGGCTGCCCTGAAAGTCAGCCTGAAAGTAGTGGAAAATACCTTCAGTAATGCCGCAAAAGGACTGGAAATTGCCCAGCATGAAGTCAAAGACAGTTGCGACCTGATCATTGAAGCCACGGCAAAAGACGGCCTGAATAACTGGATGAATGCCATCCGGCAACATCACAATTATACTTACCGCCACAGCATGATGGTCTGCGGTTATCTGACCTCTTTTGGCATGCTGCTCGGTGTTAAGAAATCAGATTTACAACTTCTGGCTATGGGTGGCATGATGCATGATATTGGTAAAGCCATGACACCTTTGGATATTCTTGATAAACCGGCAAAACTAACACCGACCGAATGGAAAGTTATGCAAGAACACCCCAAAAATTGCCGCCTTATTCTAAGCGTTGAACAATGGGATGATGATATGATCGATATTGCAACCCATCATCATGAAAGACTGGATGGCACAGGCTATCCAGATGCCTTGGAAGGATCAAAGGTAAGCGACCTTGCCCGCATGACAGCCATAGCGGATATGTTCTCCGGGCTGGTTGACAAACGCTCTTACAAGCCATCCATGTCCGCTGAAAAAGCTATTGAGATCATGCTGGAAACTGAAGGCCAGTTAGATATACCCCTCGTCAAGGCCTTTCGCTCGGTCGTGTTATCCGGCGAAGACAAAATTCTTGCTTTTCAGAAATAACCCAACATCAGAAGTCATAATGCAAGGCGGTAAAGACATTGCTGTTTTCTTTAAATTGCCCGAAAAAGCTAAAATTCTTTTGGCCGTAAAATATATTACCCCCGGCCTCAACTTTTAAATTATCACGAATTTTATAGGATATATTCAGTCGCAGATAGCCGTCCTTGTCAGATGGCGAATAAAAATTAAACAGCGACAGCTTCAAGTCCTGTTGCATCAATAATCTGGTAAGACGAACCGTGAACACATGCCGGTCTTGCTGGTCCCGAATAGCCCCATCAGGCAGTGATGCCAGATATTTTCCCTGATTCAGCCTTCGTTCAAGGTAATATTGAACGGAGCCTGTAAATTCAGGTGCCAGTTCCTGCTCATAACCCACAAGCAGGCGAAACTCACTATTTCGAATGAGCGGATTTTCCGCCGCACCAGCCGCACTTTTATAGTAACCCACCTCTATGGCCCCGATCCCTATTGCTACCGGCCCCCTTATGCTGGCCCCAAAAACCTGAAGCCGGGGGAATTCAGCCAGACCCGTTACCAAATTCTGGCCCGCCGGACTTTTCCAATATCCGTTGTAATAATATAATGCTGTCTCATAGGCCCCAAAGGAACCATAGAGCCTAGCCGCAAATTCATCATCACTGAACCATTTGTCGGGCTGATCCGCCAGTACGGGATTTTCACGACCGCTAAGTCCACCACCTGCCCGGTCAAAAAAGGAAAGGCGCGAGCCATCAATATAACGATCCGCGTCAAATCGCGGTACATAGATAATATCCAGATTATAATCCCCGAAAAAAAATGCGGTCTTGATGGCATCTGACGGGGCCTTCAGATATTCATCATCCCGGCCAATGAAAAAACTGTTCCAGTCCTTGGGAAAAAGATCATTGATAAAGGCTAAATCACCCGTGCCCCAGGTCAGTATCTGCCGCCCCATTTTCATATCAATAAATTCCAGTGGGCTGAAAACAATATTTGCCTCCCGCATATCCATAAAACCCTGACCTGTTTCCAGATCCATGGAATGTTCATCCAGAACAGGGTCATAAATAAAATCAGAAACAAGGTTAAAAGTCAGACTGTCAAATTCTTTCTCAACCCCGATCTGAAGCCGCAATTCACCAATGCTAATATCCTTTTCATGGGCATTATTCTGCAGACGAATCCCGATCCGGCTTTCCAGAAAACCGCTCAAGTCGAAAGGCAAAGCCTGATCCTCAGTGGTCTCCTGCGCCATAGTTGAAAGATCCCCCAACCCTTCGGGCAGTTCAATTTCCTGCGCTGACAAGGTTTGAGAAATGACCAATAATATAGCTGTAACAACAACCCTGATCATCGTAGATATTTGCGGGGAGTTTTACGCAAATACCGCTCCGTAAAGATATTGTCAGGCAGTCCCACATCATATTTAACTGCAGAGTAGTTCATCAGGGTCTTGCCCCCGGTCTGGTGATTTTCCATGCTGGCGGCAGTGACCGTCGGATGACCGTCAATCAATTCCACTTTCAGGGCAGAATAACTGCGTATTTTCTGTCCCAGATCATCATAATATTCAATCTTTACAGGCAGAAAAGTTTTCTTGTGAATCCAGCTTTTAAAAAAGGCAAACTCGACAGCATTAGTATCCTTCGGCGTGCTTTTTACAATATAATTGCTGTCGTTCTCTTCCATAATTTCATGGGTATCTTCCCGTATTCCGCGCCCTGAAACATCCTCATAAAAGAAATGGGAACCGACAAAACTGGTTCTCTCGTCACTGGCAGCTATCCGTTTCACCAGATCAAGGCCCGGCAGATAAAGCCAGCGGTCATCGGCCCGCTCCATATTCTTGACCACCATAAAAACCATTTTTTTCACATCTGCCGGCTTATTGAAATAGACATAGAATTTTTGTTTCCCGTCCGTATTATCATCATCCTTGCGTAGGATAACGAATTCCCGGACCCGCTCACGACCCTGAGCATCAATAATACGCATATTGACCTTTGCCCGACCGTCATCGCCCTGATAATAAGAAACATGATTGGCTTTTTTCACTACCTCAATAACATCCATGGCTGAAACGGGGATAATTCCAAAAAATGACAGAACCAGCAGTATTTTGAATAAGTTTTTCATATCATATCCTTTTAAATAAAGGGCCTTCAAACAGGCGGATAAGAGCCGGGAGAATAGTCAGGCTTGCCAGACCCGCAAGCACCAATATGGCTGAAATAAACACCCCAACCGTCTGATAGGGAATGAGCGGAGCCGCCAGCAGTGGCATGAAGCCGATACCAACCACAATCACATTGCGGGTAATGGCCCGGGCAGGCTCGCCAAAAACTTCAACAGAGGTGATTTTCCAATCGGGGTAATTTCTCCTCATTTCCCGGGCTCTAGCCAGAAAATGAATGGCATAATCCACCGCCAGCCCCAGACTGAGAGACGACAGGACCGCCACCGGCATGTCATAATCCTTACCAATAAGACCGATAATCCCGTAAATCATACCTATGGTGAAGGTCAGCGGGATCATGGCCAATATTCCCCACCACACAGAGCGAAACAGGAATATCATCATAATCAGGACAATGATAAAACTGCCAATGAAGGCCTCGGCCATGCCACTGACCATCTTGTCCTGCCAGATCACATTGATATAGGTCAGCCCGAACCAATCATGGCTGATGCCCTCCGGGGCCGGGTTATCTTTAAAAAACTGATCAACTTTATCCATCAGAGCAGTCATGTCCCGGTTATCACCGGATTTCAACTGAAGCCATATATTTGATTTTTTATAGTCCGGTGTGACAAAATGCCATAAGTCCTGCGGACGGTGGCTGTTTTGGTAAGTGATCAGGGTTTCTGCCACGGCTCCACGGGTTTCCGGGATACGGTAATCGCCCTTGTTGCCCATAAATAGTTCCCGGTGGACGGTTTTCACTACATCAGACAGGCTGTTGCTTTTGCCCACCAGACCTGTGGCTTGCAGATATTCCTGCAGGCGGCTCATATAATTCAGGACTTCAGGATTTTTGAAAGTCTCAGTCCGACCCAGATATTCGCCAAGCCATGTCAGAGCCGTATCCCAACTGTCCCATTCTTCATCGGAAACAGTCTCCATACGCTGCTCGATTCTTACACTCAACCTGTCAACTAACTGTCCGGCGTCTTCTGTTTGCGGCAGAACTGCATCCACTTCCGCAACCATTTCTGACAGGTTATGAGACTGCAAGCCTATTTTCAGTCCTTCGGCAAATTGGGAAAGCGGTTCCTCCTCTGCCCCTTCCAACACCAGATAAGCCATGTAAGTCCCAGCGAACCGTTCGTTCAAGGCCCGGTCCGCGACCCGGATTTCATGATCGGTCGAAAACCATTTTACCGGATTGTCATTAATCACGATCTTGCCAATACCAACCCATGCGACAGCAGCGAGCACAAACACAGCCACAATGATCAGTTTCGCGCCACCGTATGTTACCCTACCCAGTCCGTTCAGCATCCTCGCCATTGGGCTGCTAATATTCTCATCACTGAGATCCAGCCCAAAGTCGGCAAAGCTCTCCTCCGGCATCAGCATGATATATGCCGGGACCAGGGCAATGGTAAACAGCCATGCCAGAATAACGCCAATGGCGACAAAAAGACCAAAAACCTGTACCGGAGGAATGGGGGTCAGCGAAAGCGAGGCAAAGCCAACCGCCGTGGTCAGCGTGGTATAAAGCATGGGTGCAGATAATTCCTTCATCACATGTGCCAGGGTCTTTTTACGGTCTTTAAAGCGCGGATATTTATCATAAAAATCGCTTAATATATGAATGGCATCCAATACTGCAATCGGCATGATAAAGATCGGGATCATGCTGCTCATAATGTGAACGGTATTGCCGGTAATTACCAAAAGCCCCATGGTAGTGATCACCGAAACCATGGCCACTATCATCGGGGATACAACAAGGGAAGCCTTCTTAAAGAAATACCACATCAATAGAAATATCAGCACCATGGCCATGGGGGCTGATATGGCCATCTGGATAAACATTTCAACACCAAATACATCCTGCGCCACTGGCAATCCGGTAATATGATAGTTATCATCACTGCCAAATTCAGCAATCTTGACTTTTAATTCCTCTACCACATTATAGCTGATATTCTTGGCCGTGATTGGTATATAGAGCGCGATAGCTCTGCCATCCTCAGATACGATAGTGCCGTTTAACAAGGGCAGGTTTTGAGCCTTGGTACGAATGGACAGGGCCTCGGCATCATCCACTGGCGGTTGTTTCATCAGCCATTCAAATTTCACCACACCCAACCCACCCGGTTCAATATTATCAACTGTGGAAGGTGCCATAAGGTCAACGGAAATCACCCCTTCTATATTTTTGGCGAAATCTGCCAGGGCATGAATATCAGTGAGTGAGTTTTTATTAAATACCCCCTGTGTATGACTTTCATTCACTACCCCAACAACAACCATGTCGTAGAGAGAAAATTCCTTTTTCCGGGCATTGTGATAAACCCTTACTGGTTCATCAACAGACAGCATATTTTCCGGGTCCGTATCAATCTGAAGTGGGTAAAGCATGCTGAAAGTGGTCGGCCATACACTCGGCAAGGCCACAAGTGTGATCATAATCAGACTTAACAGTCCACTCAGCCAGAAAAAAGCCTTTGGACGATGGATTGCTGTGTCTGAAATATGTATCATTTTTTGTTTCGGACGTTTCCATTGGAGGATTTTCCATATAATCTACAATAGATTGCCAATTCACAAGGAAAAAAATGAACTATAAACAACGATTACTAAAAGATAGAGATGCCTTGCAAGAGCTGATCTCCATTGCGAAGGAAAGCAACTCCGCTGTGGAATTGGACCAGAGCAAGGTGGGCCGCCTGTCACGGATGGATTCCCTGCAAAAACAGGCCATGTCTCAGGAAGTGGACCGACGGCGGCACATGGAGCTAGCCCGTATAATCGCAGCTCTCAGACGCATAGAGCAAGACGAATTCGGCTATTGCATCACTTGCGGCGAAGAAATAGAGGGCGAGCGGCTAAAATTAAACCCTTCCCTGCCCCAATGCTCAAAATGCGCCAAGGGTTAAATACAATCAAAATGCCCTACTGAACCCTGCCAATATTCGATAATCTGAATCCGGCTCTGCTCCGTTCATATCGTTGAGTACAGCTACACCCACAGATAAGGAAGCCGCCCAACCGTTTGGTGAACTGATACGTACACCCGGGGACAGATATATGATATGGCCACCGTGGCTTTCTTCCAATTCCCCATCTTCTCTGAGCGGGTCGTTTACCTCGCCATTAACCTCAAAAATCAAATCCCATGCTGATTGACCAACGTCATTTCCCAACCGGTGTGTAACACCAAAACCGTAAAAAAACTGGTCACCTAATTCAGTATTCTGAGCACCTTCAGTAACCATCGTATACAAAAAACTTGCATCGATTGTGACCGAGTCAAACCTTTTTGTAACAGCCAGACCAAACATTGGATCCCATGACCCCGAACCCGGTTGATGATCGGTCTCGAACCGTTCACCTTCTGGCGTAATTTCGTGGGTATTGCCTGTTGGTATTTTGAGACCAAACAACAAAGCGGCTTCAAATTGTGCGTTCGCATTCTCGAAAAAACGGTATTGGCCCATTAGCGATAGATCGCCAAGACCTTTGATATTACCCTGAGCCTCAACCTCTCCATCTTCGACCTCCCTAAAGTCCCCCTGTACAGAATATGGCAGCGATAAGTTGACTGTGAAGTTCTCAGTCACACCATAAGCCAGGTTGAGTGTGGGTATAAAAGAAGAATTGATACTGTGAGGGTCCAAATCCTCTGCGGTACGGCTTTCCAGTTCTTCATCAGAGAATGGCTTGATATCAGTATATTGAAAGTTGATAGTGGCAGCGAATGACCCTTGAGGCAGTGTCGTGGCCGATACGGTGGCAATAGATCCCCCCGTATCTCCACTAAAAGCAGGGGCAGGATGGTGTGCAAGCGCATCGCCATTGCCTATAACAAGCGTAGCAGCCACGGCAACCGAAATTGCCGGACAAATACATTTTCCGTTTTTCATAAAAATACTCTCTTTACATTTTTTGTGATTTTCAGATTTAGATTACTTCATCATGGCATCGCGTTTGGCTTTGAATTCGTTGCCCTCGCGCCAGTTGGGGAATGTATCTTCCTGTGATAATTGCAGACCTATTCGATACATCAGTTCCAGATCCTTCACAGCACCAGACATATCCCAGTCTTCAGTATATTCGTCAGTCGGTTTATGATAGCGGTTAGCCACATAATCCGCGACCTGTTCTTTCCCCCATTTCAGACCATGTTTGACACTGTTCTCACCGGCTTCAAAATAGACGGCTGGCACCCCTTCCTTGGAAAGACTGAAATGGTCGGATCGGTAAAAATAACCATTTTCCGGTTTGGGATCAGGGTTGGCAATACGTTTTTGTTTCTTCACGGCCTGATCAACATAATCATCCAGTTCTGAGTTGCCATAGCCGACAATGGTCACATCATAGGTCTCACCAATATAACCAAGCACATCCATATTGATGGCCGCAACTGTCTTGTTTAGTGGGATAATGGGGTACTTGCCATAATATTCAGAGCCAAGCAAACCCTGTTCCTCTGCGGTCACCGCCAAAAACATAATCGAACGACTGGGCTTCTGCGCCCCGGATAAATAGGCATTGGCTAGTTCAATTAATCCGGCAGTGCCACTGGCATTGTCAGCGGCACCATTATAAATCTGATCGCCATCCAGTGATGTATCACGGCCCAAATGATCCCAATGGGACATATGGATAATATATTCATCAGCCCGATCCGTGCCCGGCAAAACCGCCACCACATTATTGGACACCACCCGCCGAATTTTATTTTTCAGGGTAACCGACATTTTTGCTTTTAAGGAAACAGCCTTGAATCCTTTGGTCGCGGCTTGTGTAGTTAATGTCTGATAATCCAGTCCAGCTGCACCAAATATTTTAGCCATTTTGTCACCGGGAACCCAGGATTCCACCACAACCCGCGACATATTACCGTCTTCGCTCTCCAGGCTGAATTGAGGGCCAGACCAACTGCCAGTAACAACATCCCAGGGATAGGCAGCAGGCTTGGTTTCGTGGATGATAATGACGGCCTCCGCACCCTGACGGGCGGCTTCCTCATATTTATATGTCCAGCGC
>JAJFIP010000235.1 GCA_021774875.1 Emcibacter sp. | reverse complement strand
GCCCAGTTGCAGGAATCATATCTGTTCTGGCGTAGTTCTACAGGTGGTCCGGGGTTGCCCAAAGAAGCGGCACCGTGGAATTCATCCATGCCGGTCTGGCAAAATTATCTGAACGAGGATGAAATCTGGAAAGTTATTTTGTATCTCTATGATTATACCGGCCATAGCCCAAGACAATGGGAAACTGAATAAATGGCCATGAAAAATATGAACTCAGCCATGACCATATTAAAATACAGCTTCGGCCTGTATCTGCTCATTGCCCAGTGCCTTCCTCTGGATATTTTGGCGGAAGACATAGCCGGTGAAGAAATTTACCTGAAACGCTGCGTAGGCTGCCACGGAATTGATGGCGATGGCCTGGGGCCTGTCGAAGAACGGCTTAACCCACCACCCAGAGATTTTACCTCGGGCATGTTCAAATTTAGAACCACGGGTTTTGACGATATGATCCCCAATGACCGGGATGTTATTCGCATGATCACCGATGGCATGCCGGGAACGGCAATGCCAGGATGGGGGGATGTCCTGTCTGAACAAGACATTTTAGATCTGGTGAGTTATTTGAAAATATTTTCAGGCTTTGAGGAAGAAGAGCCCAGTCAACAGGTCGATTATGGCGAGCAGATCGCCTCTGGTCCTGACAGTATTGAAAAAGGCAAGATTCTGTTCCATGAAAGTGACCGATGTTCTGAATGTCATGGGTTAGATGCCAAGGGTGATGCTATTAAACGGCTCAAGGGAGATAATGGCGAGCGGACGTGGCCACGAAATCTGACCAAACCCTGGACCTTCCGCACCAGTAACGACCCCAGAGACATATTCAGCCGAATTTCGGTTGGTATTCCCGGAACCCAGATGCCCAGTTTTGCCGATCCTGTCAGCAAGAAAAAGCTGAGTATTGAACAACGCTGGCATGTGGCCAACTATGTTTCATCACTGGCCAAAACCGAAAAAATAGTCCGGGCAGAAAATACCGTTGTCATTGCCGAGCAGATTGAAGAGGCGTTCCCGGACACAATGGATGACCCGATATGGACATCTTTATGGGCCCGCAGCAAATCAAGCACTTTCATGCTGGTACCCAATATTATTACCAAAGAACGGTTTTTCACCCCGTCAAATGACACCATTACGGCCAAAGCCTTATATAATGGCACAGAAATAGCCATCCTGCTGGAATGGGATGACCGGACAAAAAGTGTGCCGGGTGATGAAAAAGCCGAAAAAATTTCTGACCCAAATCTGTCACCCGATGCGGTTGCCATCCAGTTTCCCACTGAAATTCCAAAAGGTATGGAGAAACCATTTTTTATTATGGGTGACAGCAGTCATCCGGTGACAGTTTGGAAATGGAACGGGCTAACAAATGAAGCACCCCTTGACAGTGAACTCATTATGGCAAAAGGTGTCGATGAAATTGAGAGTGCTGAAGCTGATTTCACCGCCGTCGGGCATTATCAGGATGGCACCTGGCAGGTATTATTCAAACGATCATTAAGCACTGCCGAAGCTGAACAAAATATCCAGTTTAAACCGGGCCAATATATTCCAATGGCATTTAGTGCCTGGGATGGTAGTAACAGCGAACAGGGCAGCAAACAAACCCTGACTGCTTGGTATTGGTTATTACTGCCCCCCAAAGCTGACAGCACCCCGATAATGGCCGGGGGGATTGCGGCATTAGCCGTTTTTCTTATTCTGTTCTGGTGGTTCAGGTCTAAGCAGACGACCAAAGCGGTTGCAGATGATGAGTGATTAACAGATGGCGAGCAAAATGAAGAAACCAAATCTGAAACGGGGGGTAAAAACCAAGCTGCTGGGGTTTTGTTTTATGGCCTTGGGCATCATGAATTTTCTGCTGTCGGTACGCAGTGGCTCGCCCATTTCTGATCATCATTTTCTGTTCCTGAGTGCTGGATTGTTATTCTTTATCATCGGAACGGTCCGGTCAGGATCACGCACGCGTATCAGTCCTGGATAGTATGTCGTAAGACCTTCGGTTCTTGGTACTGGCTTTTTCCCATTTATGCCCTATTCTCGTCAGTTGAATGTGGAATATGATTTTACAGAAGGCTCGACCGATGAAATACCGGAAAAATCCAACTAATCTGGATAAATTTGATATTAAAATTATTTCAGCCCTGCAACTTGATGGCCGGATAACGAAATTGCAGCTTGCTGAAAAAATCGGATTATCCGCGACACCCTGTTGGGAAAGAATGAAAAAACTTGAAAAAGCAGGGATAATCAAAGGGTATCATGCTGAACTGGATATCTGTAAACTGATTGATGTATTCTATACCCGCATTGAAATTACCCTTAAAAAATATTCTTTGGCTTTGGCAGCAGAATTTGAAAAATTGCTCTGTTATTTACCTGAAGTTATTGAATGTGAGGCGATGCTGGGAGACGTGGATTATACCATAAAAGTTCTATCAAGAAATATGGAGGAATATCAGCAATTCATTGAGAAAATTCTTAAAGATGATCGCTTTGAAATCGATTTCAAATCTTTTCCGGTATCCAAAATTATTAAACAGTCCAATCATTTAAATGTGGAAAAAATATATAATCATTATTATCCATGACGTGATATGACTTAAACGTCTGCAACATAAGGACAGAAAAATTCACTGTTTAAATGCGTATTAATAGTGAAAGTCACTGAAATACATGAAATAATTACCCACATACCCTCTCTTCGATATGATAAGCCTATTAAGCAAGCTGATGTGACAGTTAGCATAATTTGGGAATCAAAATGATACAAAAAATATTACGGGTAACGTTACTGATTTCAGTATTGTCTTTAATCACGGCATGTTCGGAAAAGATAGAAAACTTCAAGTCTGATCAGACAAATGGTTCACTTCTGATAAGCAATGCCCTTATCTATGATGGTAGTGGGCAGGCAGCTTTTGAAGGCAATTTGCGGATCAAAAACGGTGTAATAGTGGCCATAGGCGATATAGCAGTGCTGAACGGGGAAAAAATGTGGGATGCCGGTGGGCTTGCCCTTGCTCCGGGCTTCATCGATCCTCATAGCCATTTTGATAGGAAATTTAAAGAAAAACCCGCCCCCGCCAGTGCATTGGCACAGGGAATAACCACCATCATTACCGGAGTTGATGGATATACGGTCAGACCCGTGAAACAAATGTTTGCTGAATTTGAGGAAAGTCCTGCGGCGGTAAATATGGCAGCTTTTGGCCCTCATAATAATTATCGGGCGGCGGTGATGGGCGATGATTTCCACCGTATTGCGACGGCAGAAGAAATAGCCAAAATGGGGGAGATGCTTACAGCAGATCTGGCAGCGGGGGTGCTGGGTCTTGGCACGGGTGTTGAATATGAGCCTGCGCTTTATTCAAATATTGAGGAACTCATAACTCTGGCAAAAATAGCCTCACAGGTCGGGGGCCGATATACCAGCCATATACGCAGTGAAGATATCGCTTTTTATCAGGCTTTGGATGAATTGATTACTATTGCCCGCGAAGCAAAAATTCCGGCCAATATCAGCCATATGAAATTAGCTATGGCCGCTTTATGGGGCCAGTCATCAAAGGTCGTGGAATTGCTAAATAAGGCCAGAGCAGAGGGCCTGGATATTACCGCAGATATGTATCCCTATGACGGCTGGCAATCAACCATGCAGGTTCTACTTCCCGAAAGAAATTTAACTGACCGCAAAGCCTATGAATATGCTTTACAGTCCATTGCATTGCCCTCGACAATCATTGTTACCATGTATGAGCCAAATCCAGCATATGTTGGCAAGACATTGGCGCAGATAGCCGAACAGGAAGCCGTTGATCCGGTTGATATGCTCATGAAGATGGTGCAGATAACCAGCTCTAAAAAGATGGGTGAAATGATCATTGGCAGGAATATATCTGAGCAGGACATACAGAATTTTATGCGATGGCCATTCACCAGTATTTCATCCGATGGCATGACAGATGATCGCCACCCCAGAGGACAAGGAGCTTTCCCAAGAGTTCTGGCCCGGTATGTCAGAGAAAAGGGCATATTGTCGCTGCCAGAGGCCATTCGCAAAATGACCAGCCTGACGGCGACTAGCCTCGGGCTTGAAAAGATCGGCTTGCTAAAAGAAGGCTATGCTGCTGACATAATTCTTTTTGATCCGGCGCGGATTACAGATCACGGAACTTTTACTGACCCTGTTCAATATTCAACCGGGATTAAAGCCACATGGGTCAATGGCAAGCTGGTTTGGCATAATGACAAAGCCACGGAAAACAGACCCGGTAGAATATTACGCCGACCCCGTTAATTACTAAAGAAAGATCAGAATATGATGAAGATAGTGAGATTAAGTCTTTGCTCCCTGATTATCACGCTTGCGGCTGAGAGTGCTATTGCGGCAGAAATCAGATTGCCCAAAGAGCAGGAAATTGATGTTGCGGTTAATCTTATTATGAAACAACAAGGCGGTGTTGGATCGGCAGTCGCAGTGATCAAGGACGGGGTTCCCCTATTAATGAAGGGCTATGGCTGGGCTAATCTGGAACATATGGTTCCGGTAACAGCTGATACGGTTTTTCAATCCGGTTCTATTGCCAAAATGTTTACGGCAACGGGAATTATGATGTTGATCAGGGATGGTAAAATCAGCCTTGATGACAAGCTAACCAAATTCTATCCCGAAGGACCGGAATATTGGCAACGAATAACCATCAGACATCTTCTGTCCCACCGTGGCGGTATTAGTGACATTAATGATACTGGCGGAGCCCTCGCTGTTGATTTTTCAAAAGGTGAAGAAAAGGTCACTGCTCAATATCAAGCCCTGCTGACTAAAGAATATACAGAAGACCAGTATGCTGAGCTCATTGGCCGGGGCAAAATGATGTTTGAACCTGGAACGGATTATAAATACAGCAATGAAGCCTATGTGCTTTTGGGCTTTATCATTCACAAATTATCAGGTCAGTTTTACGGCGATTTTTTAGCGGAAAATATATTTAAGAAAATCGCCATGAAAACCACCCAGATTAATCGCAACAGCCAGATAGTTTCAAACCGTTCCCAAAGTTATGAAAAGAAAGGTGAAGAACTCACCCATGCGGCCTATGTTTCTCAATTTCTTAACAGTACAGCAGATGGCTCAATGCTGTTTACCCTCAAGGATTTATTGCAGTGGGAAAATGCCCTTGATAAGGCTGAAATATTGCCCAGATCAGATCTGCAACAAATGTATAAGGGATATCCTTATCCCGATGGGTCCATTGGGATATATAATTATGGCTTTGGCTGGTGGACCAAATATATCAGAGGTCACCGCCTTGAAATGCATAGTGGTGGCTGGCAGGGCTTCAGAACCTGCTTGTCGCGATACCGTGATGATGGCCTGACCGTAGTGGTTCTTGCCAATGCTTATACTGTTGATTCTTGTCATATTTCAAGGGCTGTAGCCGGATTATATAATCCTGATTACGCACCTTATACGGCACTGGCCGATCAATCCGAAACCAGAAAAATGAAAAATATCACCCTTGATTATCTACAGGGGAAACTAGACCGCTCCCACTTTAGCCCATCGGCGGATCACGATCTTTCAGACGTACAAATCAAACGTAACGCACGTCAGGTCAAATTTGATAAAAATGACATTTTTGAACTTGTCGCCAAACATTCTTCCGCTGAAAACACGGTTCTTACCTATCAAATTAAGCGGAAAAAATCATTCGAGAATAGCCGGGTATTTTTTGAATTTGATCAGGACGGAAAGATAGTAAAAATACTATTTCAGGGTATGTAGTTATTTACCCTATTAATTTTCAGTAATAACAATAACTCCAGACACTTATATTAGGTGTCTGGAGCATATGATATATACAGTATTATTAATTGGCTAGAAATCAAAAGATAAAACGGCGCCGATTGTTCTTGGCATTACGGGAGTACCTGTTGCATTCAAAAGAGTTGATCCAGGTATCAAGGTTGCCTGAATATTTGCAAAGGCTTCCTTATTAAACAGGTTAGTTACAAATAAATTCAGGTTAACATTCTCCATCTGTATTCCCACACTCACATCAGCAAGAACGTAAGAATCACTAGGTATATTTACAAATGTATCACCCACGTCACCATCATTAAATGCAGAAGGAGATCCCTGTACATACCTGAATCCACCGCCAATATTTCCGATCAAATCTGATGAAATATCAAATTCATAGTTGGCTCGCGTCGTAGCCGTCCATTTTGGCATAGTCGGGATGAATTGTCCTTTAAGCCCGTTCAGGTCTACTTCATCTTCGTTCAATGTACTATTTGTATATGCAACGGTTGAGGTGATGGTAAAGCCATTGGCAGGATTAAGAGTAAAGGAACCTTCAAAACCCTTTGCAGTAATACCATCTTTTGCATTAGCTGCTGTGCCGACACCAAAGAAGCTTACTGGAGCCTGAAAATTGCTCCAGTCCAGATACCATAAGGCTAAATCATAGGTGAAAAGTCCATCGGAAAGATTACCCTTGGCACCAACTTCATAGCTCCATAAATTATCCTGTTCCAATATTTCCTGTGATAAAAGTTCCCTGGTAAAAGGGTTAAAAACAGTTAAATTTGCAGAAGCAGGCCTATAACCGCTGGCGATACGAGCATATAGTGATGTATCTTCGTTAGGACGATA
Source organism: Emcibacter sp. (assembly GCA_021774875.1). Lineage (GTDB taxonomy): Bacteria > Pseudomonadota > Alphaproteobacteria > Sphingomonadales > Emcibacteraceae > Paremcibacter. The sequence goes on along the minus strand of JAJFIP010000235.1, from coordinate 17,499 downwards.
ACGGGCAGTAAACAAATATGTCTGAATATTTACATCAGCCGTTGGTAAGGTTTGATTGGACGGGCCACCCGCAAAAGGGCCATCAGTGATAAATTTCAAATCCATTTTTGTATCGGCATAACGCATACCAACTGTTACATCAAATTCTGGGGTAATATAATAGGTTAGATTACCAAAAGCCGCATATTCCGTATATTCACTTGGAAATGAAGCCTGAAAGGCCAGAAAATCTCCGGGCGATGATATCGCCAACTGATCTTGGATTGTTGACTCATCGGCGTAGTAAAGACCTAATATCCATTCGAAACTATCACTGTCTGCTGATGTCAGACGAACTTCCTGAACGTATTTCTCTGATTCTGTAGGAGATGAAAAGGGGACAGATGTTGTTGTTCCGGGGGGATTTCCCAAGATAAGATCAATGATACCGGACACGTTAGCTGTTATATCAGTAATTGCACCTATTTCATATTTCACATAACTGCTGGTCGCAGTAAACGTTGCCCAATCGAAATCATAATTCAATGTACCTGAAACGAAGGTTTGTCTTGTGTCCTGAATGGAGAATTGATCATCACCTCTCAATTTCCCATATCTTTCGTCCTTGTTGGCATTGTCAATTCTAACAAGTGAAGTACCATTATATTTAACTTTTTGACGCATTGCTTTTATACGAAAATCAAGTCTTTCTGATGCCTGTATTAATATGTCGCCAGAAATACCATAACTTTCTGAACTATCGGCATTTTCTTTAATGACTAATCCGGTCGCAGGATTTACCCGGTCTACCAACCCGCTATTGTCTTCGTAAAAACCAGATAAAGTTACTCCTATTTTATCTTCAACAATCGGAACACTGAGATAGCCGCTATAAATCTGGTTAAAGCCACCGTCCTTGGTATCCGAAAGATTTACCTTGCCACCGCCACGCATTTCTTCCAAAGCAGGCTTTTTAGTAATATATCGAACAGCACCACCGATGGCTGTTGCCCCGTATAATGTACCTTGTGGCCCCTTGATCAATTCAATACGCTCAAGATCACCTAAAAGACCATCAAAGAATATTCGTGAGCCACCGCCGAAACTACTGTTACTAGTCATTGGAGTATCATCCACATAAACCGCAACAACAGGAGTGAACCCTTGTTGTCCAACGCCACGTGCAGTAATACTTCCCCTACCACTTTGCCCATTATTTCTGTCGATATGAAATCCTGGTGTATATTCGATAATATCACCGAGGGAAGTCAATCCAGTAGTGGTGAATTCCACTGGATTTACCGATGTGATCGAAGCTGGTACATCCTGCAAAGCCTGTTCACGCCGTGATGCTGTAACCATAATTTCATCAATGTCCACTTCATCATCAGCTGCTTCATCATCTTCCAGAACCTCCAGATTATCCTGATAATTTTCACCATAAGAAATCTTCTGAAACCCATTCTTTAACTCTGACTCTGTGCGAATTGCATAGGTTGAATCGTCAACTTGATAAAGGGTGAGGTTGGTACCTGCCAAGAGTTTTTTTAGCGCAGATAAGGAATCAAACTGTCCTGATGCACCCGATGTTTTAAGTCCCTCCAGCTGTTTTTGTGAATAAATCAGCTGCATATGAGTTTTGTCGGAAAATTCTCTGAGTGCTTTGGTAAGATTTTGCGCTTTTATATTTACAGAAAACGATTTGTCATCCTGCGCATAAGCCGTTGTGGCTGTCAGCGCCATCAGAGCAATCACTGCTGTTGTCGTTTTTAATCTGAGCATTGTGTTTCTCCCTTTGGATTTGATTATCAAAGGTTCTGTCATCTTGCTTGTGTCACTATCCTGCTCATGTTTGCTTATACTCTATTTTGCCCACATGATCTAAATTCTCGCTCAAACAGCCCCCACAGAACCTATTTGGTAAACACAGATGACAGGAAAATCCCCTATAAAAAATTACAAAAATCTGCATTTCAGGGCATATTTATCTTTTTCAAGAAAATATAGCATTTGAACTAGGGGATTTTTTCCACGCTGGTGTCACCTTAGTGGTAGACTGCGACTTATGATGATCTATCCGTAAAAAGGACATATTAAGACAAACTATGACACCTGATACATTATTTGAAAAACGCTATCGGCAGTATCGACCTGAGGTACAGAATTTCGTGGCCCGATATGTGGGCAATTATTCAACGGCTGAGGATATTACCCACGAAATATTTATCAAGGTTCATAAAACAACTCAGTGGGAGAGTGTGAATGAACCCAGAGCTTATTTATTTGCCACTGCGCGAAATCATCTGATTAATCATTTCAGGCAACGGGCAAACCACCAGCGTGACAGCACTATCGAATATGATGAATTGCGCCACGGCAATGGCACCCCTTGTGAAGAAATGCGTATAGAAGCAAGAAGTGATCTCCGTAATCTCACAGCAGCCATAGGTAGTTTGTCGCCCCGCGCACGAAAAGCATTCATATTGAGCCGGATATACCGGTTTAGTTATTCCGAAGTCGGTAGGAAGATGGGAATTTCTCCCCGTACAGTGGAAAATCACGTTGCCAAGGGGCTTTTGACCTGTACCAGGATAATGGCAGAATATAATGCCGACCCCCCTCAAGTAGCTGAGAGTAATATTACCGACCTCGTTTTGCACCGGAAACGATTAAAATAAAACCATCAGATAATTATGAGAATAATAAGATAATGACCAAAAACAGCAAAAATACATATGACAAGGCACTGATAGAAGCCAGTCAATGGATCGCCCGGGAAGGGTCTGGTGACATGACCAGTTCGGAAAAGGCAGAATTGGAAAATTGGCTTGCTGATAATATTGATCATCAGGACGCATATCTTGCCAATAGTAAAACGGCTGAGCTGTTTGACAGTATTTCATCCCATGACAGAAGAGAAGAGTTGCGCATGTCTGCACCTGAATTTAACGATCTGCTCGGTGAATGTGAAGACCTGATTATGATGGAGCAGGTAAAATATCGGCGGCCAATTAACAGCTTTGGCTGGGTTGCAACTATTGCCGCATCTGTTCTGATGATAGCTGTTTCGGCCATACTTATCTTTAACGGCGGCTCAATGGCAACCATTTATCAAACCAACGTTGGCGATAATGAAACAATAATGCTCAATGATGGTTCCATAATAACCCTCAACACAGATACCCGTATCTCTGTGGCATTATCTGACACGGAACGCCGTATTCTGCTGGAACATGGCGAGGCATATTTCGCTGTGGCAAAAGACAACACCCGTCCTTTCACTGTTGTCATCGGTGATGATATCATTCGGGCAGTGGGCACTGCATTCAATATAAAACGCCGGGAAGAAATAACTAAAGTCACGGTGACAGAAGGTATTGTAGAAGTTAAAACCAGTGCTCCTACCGGGGCATCAGACAAATCTGAACAAATATCAGCCCCGGTCTCTATGCTGAATGTTGGTGAGAAGCTGACCATTGACCAGCAAGGCTCGCGGGCTATCATGCTCGCCCCCATAGATTTGGAACATACCATCTCATGGCGCACTGGCATGCTCCATTTTAATGGCGAACGTCTCGGCACCGTTGTCCGTGAAATCCAGTATTACGCCAGTAAAGAAATCATCCTTGCCAGTAATCAGGTCAGTGACCTTATTGTCGGGGGATCTTTCAACACCAAAAACGTGACCTCTTTTTTAAAAGGTCTTGAACTTACCTTTCCGATCAAGGTTATCGAGCGGGATTCTGTCATCATTATCAGCTATGAAAAAAAACAAGATGATATACTGAGCGTTTCAAACTGGTAGTAAATATACCATTTTACATCTTCTTCATTCTATACTGACCGCCTATCAGGGATCAATTTACCCTGATATGCTCTAGCCATGAGGGTTGTTTCATAATATGGAAAAATGAGTTACAATATTTAATATAAAAAACACTATTTAACCGGGACGGATTTGCGTGAAGATAAAAAGGATATATCTGCCTCTTCTGGTACTTGTATTGCTCAGCCATATCTTTTCCAGTCAACCTTATGCCTTTGCAGCAGACTGGACTGAGAAAAAACTTGGTAAAGTAAGCATGTTAGCCGCTAAAGCTGCCAGTAAGAAAAGATGGTCGCGGGCGATAAAATACGGTGAACAGACGCTAGAGGGCAGTGCAGCTCTTGATAAACCAGATGATGCCAGATATTTAGGTTTTCTAAAAAATCTCAACAGATATTACGATAAATCAGGTCGATTACAAGAAGTCGCCCCCCGGGTTAAAAACGCCTACTCGCTATCCATGAAACATCTTGGCGTGGCCCACCCAACTACAAAAGTGAGCCGTATTTTATTATATAAATTGCACATATCCTACCAAAATTATAAAGATGCTATCCCATTGGTATTAGAGAATATTGCCGTATTAGAGAAAGGGAAAGCTGGTGACTACAATCATCACCAATATTTAAAGCAGCTCTATTCGTTGTATTCAATGGCAGGACAACTCGAACTGGAGGAAAAAACACTGATTGAGTTCCTCGAACTCGATAAACGCTTGTATGGTAGTTCGGATAAAGACAATATTAAAATAATTCAAAATCTGGCATTCAATTATTGTCGACAGAAGAAATTAAAAGAATTTTACCAACTCATCAAACGCCATCAGCTTCTATTTACCTGTAAATAAAGAATGCATAATCTATCTAGGCATCAAATAGCTTTAAACAATAGCTCATAATAAAAAAAGAGGGTGGAATTCAAATGAAAACCACCCTTTTAAAGTTTGGACAAACACTTTAAATATTCAATAACCCCTCAGTACTCAAATTACTATCCTGCGGGGCATACATACACAGTGAAGTAGATATATAATATATTGACAACGTTGTCAATTCACTTTCAACACTCTCCCCTTGCGCTTTCCATCCGCAGATGTTGCTCTTACCTCTATCAACTGGTTACCTGCTTCAACTGGCCCGGAATAGATGCGCCATTCCTTACCATTCTGTCTATATTCAATGGTTAAGCCTGGAAAAATAATATTGCAGTATAGTATGCCCTCAACTTTTTTTGCCCCCACTGTAGGTATGCGGTAGAAAATATTCTGGAGGTCCAGCTTGGCCAGTTCCTTATCTGCAATAGTGGCGGCAAAACTGTTCCAATCCCGGTCTCTCTGCTGACGGCTCTCAGTTGAGAAATGCCCTGTTTGCGGACTGTAATCTACGCCATCATGATTATAGGGAACTTCCCATGGGGCCATATACCAGGCACGTTCAGCCAGTGCCAGCAGTCTTGGAAATAGCATATAATCCACCTGTTCATCGCTGCGGACTGTTTCCGACCATAAATCTGCCTGAATTCCTGAAAAACCCTTTCCCCTATCCATGGGACGATGGATGATGTTACCTTTTGCATCCTTTTGCACACCATCGCGTAAATCCAGATCAAGACCCTCGGAATCTTTCCAGAATTCAGCATGAACTGGCAGATTATCGGGCATAAATTCAAATACCTTTCGGGAATTAGTGGCCCGTGACGCCCAATAATAACCACGCTCTTTCGGGTCAGCTTCATAAGGAAAATCAAAATAGCTCACATCTGGGATGGAGTTAATGACCTGCCATCCAATATTCACCTGTTTATGGGCAGCCAGATGCGCCGGGTCCACAAGTCTTCCCCAGGCATTTGACTGGAGGGTTTTGGGCATATTCTCAGGGTTTGTATGACCCAGACCATCGCTCCATCCGGCGGGCAAAATATTTTTTTCTGACAGAATTCCAGCGACACGTTCGACAAAATAAGTCCCTAACATTTTCGGTTTAGTGATCCCGTCCGCATTATCAGCAAAAAACTTCTGGCAGGCTGGTGATTGTGTCCAGGCGTCTGCGGTTTCATCTGCACCAAAATGATAGCGACCAAGGGGGTGACCCGCCGCTTCGTGCATAATATGTATTTCAGAAACGACTTTCTCAAAAAACACAAATGCCGATTCCAGACAGACATTTATCGTATTATCAGTATAATTCTGGATACTTTTGTAGCGGCTGGTATCCTCAGTATCTGTCAGCATATAACGCATTGCTTCAGCAGGGTTTTCTTCTGCCATATATCTATTATAGCGAGCCTCCATAGATTTCACCGCTGCGCGTGCATGGCTAGGCATGTCAAAAAACGGGATTACTTGTATATATCGTGCCGAAGCTGCTCTTAAAATGTCCTGATAATCTTCAACCGTAAAATAACCATCTATATTGGTATTGCCGTAGGGACCACTGCCCAGCTGCGGTAAAAGGCACTTGGTTTCTGTAAGGTCATGGCACCGTTTACTTCCAATTTCCGTCAATTCCGGCAGGCCGGGTATCTGTAATCGCCAACCCTCATCATCGCCCAGTTGAATCAGTAATTTATTAAGCTTATAGGCCCCCATTTGGTCAAGCATCTTGATTATCTGCTGTTTGGAATGAAAGTTTCGGGCCACATCAATATGCAAGCCGCGATATTGATAGCGGGGATGATCTTTAATCTTTACTTTGGTTATCAGACTGTCATCAATACTTACCAAACCAGCTAATGACTGCAAGCCATAGAAAGCCCCGGCTTTATCAGCAGATATTATAGAGATAGCATCCGAGCTAATATCCAGCGAGTATGACCCAGGTACCGAATTATCATCACTAATGATACTTATATGTAATGGCAATCCCAATTTGTTTTCAGAAACCCCAAAACCAGCAAGTCGATCAAGGGCGGCCACAATATCATGTCTTTCCAAGCCCGACAGGTAAAGCCTGATCCCCGGAGCAAGGTCAGTCATGGACTTCTTATCACTGACTTCCATGGAAAAAGGCGTTGGAATGATACTACTGCGAGAATCCACCGGCCCCTCTGTATTGTTCTCGTTAGCGGCGTATAGGATACTGCTGGTAGCCCATTTTATCTTTTCTTTATCGGTAATTCTGAACTGAAGTTCCGCATCCGTAAAAGAAGTAAGATGGGGCATAATTTCCAGTCCGGTGACTGCATCGGTAATGGGAACCGTGCTAGTTATTATGCGTGGTTCAAGACCATCAGCGACAATATAATAATTTGGCATCGCTTCAAATTCGTTGCCGTGGGTGCCCGCCAAATAAAGGGTCAGGGATTTATGATCACCTTTGTTAAAGCCGCGATAGCCTTCTGTGGGAACGATGCGCGTCAGATCACCATTGATGGTTTCAACGGAAAATTCATCACCATCAACCCGGTGCAGGGGAAAAAGCTGGCTATAATATAATTGCCAATCAGGAGACGGCAGGGACGTCTGTGCTGTCAGATCAATTCGCACCGAAAAACACCGATCAGAAGAGCCGCATACATCCTTGACCCTATTGTTAAGAACCGTGTATTTAACTTTTAATGTTTCAGCAAACTGATTCAGCTGTTCCTGAGTAATCGCTGAGTCCGGAGTAGTCGTGTCGCAAGCTGTCACAACAATTGCGAGCAGCATACCAGTTATCATTTTAACCAAACCGGTCATTTTTTCCCTTAGGGTCATAAATTATCCTTATTTACGATGGATCTGAATTTTTTAATCAATATCTGCAATTTTTTTAATGGTGGGCTGCAAATCGGGTAATAGTTCAAGAATTTCCTGCTCATGCCTTTTCCATTTATCTTTTTTAGGTGGGGTTACCGTAGATGCAGATATGGGTAAATTTTTGCTGTCTCTATTATCCAGATAAGTGCCCTTATCCATGTTACAGAATTCACATAGTCGGCTGAGCTGCACCTGCGGATCATCAATCAAATTTCTGTAAGACAGTGAAATCCATCTGTCCCGTGAGATTTGTGATAAATCATCCAGAATAATGTCATTACAGGCCTGCCACTGGAATGCTGCAATTTCGGCAATCGACTTATTTCTAAAGCTCTGCCACTGTGGCGGTAGTAAAAAACACCAATAGCCAAGGGGCCAATCCGGTAAATTTCTATAGGTGACAAACTGTCCGGTTTTCGCGCCAACTGTCCAGCCTTCAATCATACTGCTTATGGTTTCCCGGGGGTCGCGATGCAGATAGATAAAACGTGCTTTCGGAAACACAACCTTCAGAAAGTTAACATTCAGCGAATTTCTTGGTGTTTTTTCCAGAAACACTATATTCTGGCGATTATTAGACCTGATTTCCTCATATAACGTCTGCCCATTTCTGTCTTTTAGGCTCGCCAGATATATGAGTCTCAATTGTTTGCATGTCTGCTCATCAGCATGGCTGGTATCAAGCCTGCCAGAACTTAACGACTGATCTGCACCCGCCAAATGGGGGAAATTAGCATAAATTCCATGACTTTCCTCTCCGATTGTCCAGGCCCCCGGACTTGCCGTCAACAGACTAAAAAGAAGCGTACTGCCTGAGCGAGGAGCCGAAATAATAAAAATAGAATTGTCAAAAAACCTGAGGATTTCTTCCTCGGATAATTTTACGGACAATCGTTTGACAAACTTCCTGATACGGACATTCATGACTTTACGCTCTAGGAGGCATCCTCTTCCTGACCGATATTATTATCGTAAATAACATCGAAATTTACCGGTTCTATCATCAGCGAGGGAAAGCTGGCCTTAAGGACCATGCCGTCTATGGCTTCACGGGCATAAGGAAATAGTATATTCGGGCATACTGTATGCAACACGCGATGCAGATACTCATCAGTAAAACCCTTACAGGTAAATATTCCGCCCTGCAAAATCTCAATCATAAATGCCGTGGCACCGGCATTATTAGCGGTGACTGTCAGGGTCAGTACAACTTCGTAAACATCTTCTACCAGTTTTTCTTCCGTAACATCTATATCTATACTTACTTCTGGATGCCACGGGTTAGTGAAGGTATCGGCACCTTCCGGGGCTTCAAAAGAGAAGTCCTTGATATATATGCGCTTGATGAGAAATTCTTGTGCTGTATCGGTGGCGTCATTTGCCATAATTATTTTCCTTTGTTTTTCATGCTATTAGGGGGCCTTCGGGATCAAATACCCTTTCTCCGGGTTGAACATAGTCAAGTATCATGTGAACCCGCGCTTCACTGCCATTATTTTCCACCGCATGGATTTGACGATTATTTATTTCCCACATTTCACCCGAACGCATATTAAGTGATGTTTTCCCGACTGAAAAAAAACACTCTTCATTTGAAATTATAGGAATATGGACACGGTGACATCGTTTTAGTGAGTAACCATCATCCACATGTTTTGTAATCTTGCTGTGGGCTTTAAGTTTTATTAAAACCATACGAATAAAATAACCCGGCCCATATTTGGCAATAATTTTTCTCTGTCTCATGGTTCTGGAATTTATAGCTATAATTTCAGAAGCAAGCGGTTCGATCAAGCTCCAGAGTTCATCAAGCATGTCATGGCGGGTTGGCTTGGTATGCCTGTAGTCCGCATCAAACAATAGCTTGATGGTCTGGGTATGGGTATGGGCATCAAAGATTTCCTGTCTACTTTCGTCCTGGGTCCAGGTCTGTTCAGTAAAAGAGGAAACTTTTCTAACCAAATCGGAAATATCAAACTGACCTAGTTTTATCATGTCTTTCTTCAGGTACATTGGCTAGCTCCAACGCCATAACCACCTTCGGTCCAGGTATCGGTTCCAATGCCTGCCTGTTCCAGAATATTTTTTACGTCCTGCAGATATGGTTCATAATTTTTCCAATGATCTATGGCCGTCTTATAAATTGGCTGGCGCACCTGACTGAGGCTGGCTGTATCCACCGGACTCTTGTTCTTTTGGGGATGAAGACAGTTTTCGTCCCAGTCCAGATCCAGAAATTTCAAGACCCGTCTTGCCAGAGTTTCCGTATTGTGAATCATTTCCTCATAATAAATATCCAGAATTCGATGAGGTTCACGATGACGCCAGAATTTCATAATCTCGTGGTAGCAGATATAATATTCCGCACATTCCTGAAGCGTGTAGGAATAATGGTAAAATCCTAAGGTATAAATCTGCTTGTAATTTGCAAAAACTGTGTCCAGTGGATTGCGAATTGTATGTATAAATCGCGCTTCTGGCAGAGCGTCAGCAATTAACCCAAGATCCATAAAATTCATCGGATATTTGTCGATAAAATAAGTGCCTGGGAAATCTTCCGGACCCGCTGCTTCCCTATATAAATGCCCGAGCCGGTCAAGATCAATGACACGGTCTGATTGTTGATAGAAGTGATTATGAAAGCCATCTCCCCCGGCAAATCCGGTAAGAACCTTCATGGCTTCCTTAAAACAACCCAATTCACCCATGGATATAATCTCGGGATGATTACCCAGCATACGATCCAGCAAAGTGCTGCCCGTACGAGGCATTCCCAGAATAAAAAGCGGACCCGGCTTAACTTTGACAGATAATGGCTTATCACTTTCTTCATTACTGTCCACAACTGAGATTTTCTTGCAACGCGATGGATGTTCAAAATATTTCATAGTGATTTCACTGGAATATTTCGCGCCTGCGGTGCCATAAGGCCATTTGGGACGCATCACGTCTGCGCCGGCCTTGAAGTGATGAAAAGCATTGGAAAAATCACCTATATCTTCAAATATTTTACCCAGAGCATAAGCACCAGTTGCATATTCTGAGGATTGGGCTTCAAAATTAGGCATCACTTTTTTTAGTAAATCAAGGTCATTTTCATCTGCTGTCTGTTTCTGAGCCGATGTTAACAATCGATAACCATTGGCCGAATCCGGGTTGCTATTAATGGCTTTGCGGTAACAATCGACAGCCTTCTTCTTCTCACCGTTTTTCTGATAAGCATAACCCAGATTAATCAGATATTTGGGATTGTCGGAATCGCCACTCAATAATTCTTCATAAAGGCGTTCAGCCAGTGGATATTGATGAATTTCCTGCGCCCCGTGCGCAACATCCTCCTGCGCTGATATTGGTAGAGGGGCCATATCCATAATATATTCAATGATTTTTGCTGCGGGTTTTCTGTTGTAAGCCGTGAGGTGACATTTGAGCATCAGCAATAATAGCGTCAGTCTGTCTCCACCTGCTTGTAAAGCTTTTTCGGCTGATTGGGCGGCGTAGCTACCGCAACCCAGCTGCAACAGCAACGTAGCCTGTAAATGATATACTTCTGCCGTATGAACGCCACCATCAAGTAATTTATGCACATTTGACAGGGCATTGAAGGGGTCAGTAGAGCACTGCAACTTTGCCCGTCTCAGGTAACGCCGCTGGCGCGCTGAGCTCGGTTTCTGTTTTGCAGTGCCCACTAAAAGTCTCCATATGAATTCATATATTTACGAATTCATTATATCTGTCGGGCTTAAAACTTCAATTCAAAAGTCGCACCGATATAGCGGTCAAAGTCACGGGGTACATTACCATGTTCCGGCCGTTGACGGAAAAAGCGTCCATCAGGAACCGCACCATAAGTGGGATAAGCCTGGGCAATTCCCACAAGCTCTGGAACAACCGAAGGATAAGCTCCGACGAGACGTTCTGCCAGTCCATCACCAAAATTGGTCTTACGTGCAAAATAATGTTTATTGAACAGGTTTTTGACAAATAAGGTGAAGCTGTATCTATCATCAGGCGAACTTATCCCAATGAACAGATTATGAATACCAACTGCTGGCATGGTCGTACTATCATCATTATTAGCCGACCCACCATGATTGGTAAACTCATCTGACTTGTAACGATAATTCCAGCGGACATAACCATTCCAGTCAGAGACTGAATAATCATAGGTAATATCAGCCGTGATGGTATCTTCAGGTGCATTGGCAAGCGCCGCACCATCAAGTTCAAAGAACTGTCCCCGACGGGGGAAGGTCCAATCCCAGAACTCACCAAAGTTTATCACGTCCGTACAGCTATCAACTGCTTCACCATTGTTTACTGCCTGGCCGCAATTGATGATAACATTGGTATTGGCAAATTTAGCCTCAACATGGCTCCAGTTCACGGCGAGTGTTAAGTGATCCATTGCCTTCCAGACAAATTCCACATCAACACCTTCTGTTTCCAGAGTTCCCGCATCAACAATATCAAATTTCCGCACAGGTTGCCCGCTGGCATTGGGATCATTAAGAATATTCTGCAACCCGCCATTGACGATGGGGAAGATATCAAAGTCGAGAACCCGCAAACGATCCTGATAATGATCAAATCTGGTATTGAAGTATGACGCATTGAAGCGCAGGTCACCGTCAAGCCATTCCGACCTGAAACCAACTTCAATATTACGAGATGTTTCCGGTGGTATAGGATACCTTGCATCAAGATCAGCCTGACCCACATCACTGTCCGTAAACCAGCCCACGCCTTTATAGCCCGTGCTGTAACTGGCATAAACCATCAGGTCGTCATTATGTTGGTACTGCGCAGCGAGTTTGTAGATAAAGGCCACATCAGTATTGCTTTTTTGTTGCGTTGCGAACGGCGTACTTGGATCACGCTGGTCTGTGTCTGTGGCTGGGTTTTCTGATATCTGTCCCAAGAAAGGATTGGGAACATTCCACCGTGAGCCGTCAGGGAAAGTAATCTGGTTTCCGTCCGCATCAAAAACCCTGAGTATTGTCGGGCGAATATCCACATTGGGTACGCCGTCATCACGAATATCCAGACTAAAGTCCTGATGTTCAACTAAAACACGCGCACCAGCAACAAATGTTAATTTATTAGTAGGATGATAATTAAGCTGACCGAACAGAGCGCCATTATCCGTAATCAGGTCATTATTTCTAAGCTCGCGGTTAAAAACAAGATCCCTAAGTCCGGAAACACCGGCAACCGCACCATTGACTTCATCAAGACCAAACGGGAACCCGCCGCAAGTGACTACCTCAAAATTAGCATCAACAGTACTATTTTCAAAACCGGGATCCTGACAAGCTAATGCTATCTGCTCACGGGTGACCTTGGAATGCAGGTAGAAAGCACCAGCCACATAGTCAATGGCACCACCAACCGGCGAAGCAATACGGAATTCACTCTGAATGGTATCACTCAGAACCGGACCGGAAAAGTTCAATGGAAAGGCATCCACTACTGTGCCAATCAATGAATCATTGGTAAACAGATCGGTTTCGCGGTAATGCATGGTGAAGGTAAGGTCATGCCCAGAAGCTAAGCTGTGATTGATTTCCATGGAGCCACCGAATGAATCAATGCCACCATAATCACGGTTATTTGCCGCAGATGTCATGTTATTTTCGGGACCAAACGGGGTTTGCGAAATTTCATGCAGATTTGTCGTCAGCAATTTCTCTAACGCATCAGGCGTTAAATTCAGGCTATCAATGACAGACTGGGGAATTTGGCCAAAATTATCGCCTATTGTGAAATCATCACGTTTTAGGAAAACACGAATTCCGGGGCCAAAGTCACGTTCCGAATAATCGGCGCGGAACAGGATTTCTGTATCCTCGTTAAAGCGATGCAGAAGTTGCAAGCGGCCACCAAAGGCATCACTCTCGCCACCGTTAGGGCCGTCTGGAAAGACATTTTCAACCCAGCCGTTATTATCTTTCTGGAAGAAATTCATCCGCAGGGCTGATTTATCATCCAGCACCATGTTATACATTCCAGAAACGTTATATTCTCCGACCGCACTATCGCCACTTTCGGCAATAGTCGCCTTGATATTACCGCTATTTTCATCAAGATTTGGCCGCTTAGTCTTGATCTGCATGGCACCGGCAACGGTGTTCTTACCGAACAGTGTTCCTTGTGGCCCCTTCAAAATAGCAATGGATTCTACATCATTGATATCACCGAACAGAGCCGAATTCCTTGACATAACTTCACCATCCACATTGATGGCTGCACTAGGCTCAATACCAATGAAAGATTGATTAGAACCAATACCGCGGATAAGGAACCCGACATTTCTCTGGTCATTATTTTCCCGGATGCTTATGCCGGAAACCAGTTGACCAATGTCCTTGAATGATTCCACAGCCTGCTGGGCAATCCGCTCGCCGGAAACATGGCTGATGGTAATTGGGACACTCTGCAGATTTTCTGCACGGCGCTGGGCTGTCACGACAATTTCTTCCAACCCGCCCTTGTCTTCTTCTTCGGCGTAAACATTTACGCTTGTGCCTGCAAGGGCACAAATAATAGATAATTTCGATACACTGCCCAGCGCAGTAGCCCGCGTGGTGTGATGAGCTAAACCCCTATTTTCCTTCATATTGATCATAGTTACCTCCTAACTGAATTTATTTGAATCGCTTAGTAATTTATTTGAATAGTGAATCACTGAATATTTAGCCTTCACGCTGCTCTTTATATTTTTGACAACGTTGTCTTATTAACGTACTAACAATATACAAATCTGTCAAGGCTAAATTTAATATGTAAAGAATTAGCTTATTCTGATGAAGTAATAACATTGAAAAACTGGCGTTTTTCAGATGTTTTTCTTAAGGTTGTAGTTAGCATGATGGGCTTTAGCCTAAGGCATAGTAGCAAGTAAATCTGTTGAACTGGAGTCATTACGGTCAGCACAGGGGCCTGTTGAACCTCGTACGACTAACTGTGGCTCGAATCTATTTTGACTATCGGCATCATCATCATGCCGATTTTGATTAATCTCCGTAATAAGCATCTTTGCGGCACTTTGGGCTATGGCAATATTATTTTGACGGGCGGTAGTCAGCCTCGGCCAAGTGTGACGCGCAAAAGGATTATCTTCGAATCCTGCCACAGAAATATCATCAGGAACTTTGAGTCCCTGATTTTGAAAATAAATCATGGCGCCAGCCGCGATTTCGTCATTACAGGCAAAAATAGCTGTTGGCATTTCCTTGCTTTCAATAAGAATTTTCGCGCGGTCCATTCCTGATTCAAATGAATAATGACCGGCCAGAACCATATCATCATCAGGTTGAATACCGTTTTTTTTCAGTGCCTTGTTGTAACCTACAAGACGTTTTTCACTTGATTTATGCTCTTCATCACCGCCCAAAAAACTGATTCTCTTATGCCCCAGATCTATCAAATGCTGGGTTACATTGAATGCTGCGGTTTCATCATCAATATACACACATGGCAACCCTACATCAGAGGGTTGTGAGCCCGCAACAATCAAAACATACTTGACATTTTCCTTACTTAGCAGGGATATAATTTCTGGCCGCTCAGAAAGCGGTGGTGTTATAACCAGCCCGCCAATCTGACTGCGGGTCACCATTTGCAACAACTCGTCGCCTATGTTTTGCAATGTTGAATCGCAGGGGTGAATAACCAGCTCCAGATTTTTTTTCCGGCATTGATCCAGTAGCCCCTGCTGCATATCAATGACATAACTGCTGTTTGGGTTATCATAGATAAGACCAATGGATGACGGTGCACCTCTAAGATGGCGGGCAGACAAGTTCGGGTGATAATTAAGTTGGCGTACCGCTTCCCATACTCGTTTTTGCGATTTTTCTCCGACCGAAGGCTCACCGTTAATCACTCTGGATACGGTTTTAAATGATACCCCCGCCAGTCGGGCGACATCTTTTATCGTTGGTTTTATTTTTCGATTCGAAGGATCCATGGTTTTCCTGGCTACTCATATACTGCCGTTAGAGTTTCTGGTAGCACCGCACCAAAAGCTCATTTTCAGAACATCAGAAGCCATTAAAGCTGCTTCATTTTTGTTTTTCCGGCGCACCAGATTTATATGCTTAATGCTAATCTTTTATCTTTTCAAGGCCTATTTACATTTTGATTCCAGCTTTAATATGCAGTTGGTAATAAATTTGTTATGATAAATTCAATAGTATTTATATCTACAAAACCTAAAGCAATGTAAACGCTTGCATCAATAGGGCATGACCGTTTATTATCAATTACCAGTGGATGAAATGAGAAAGAAAAAGATTTGCTTGTTACCACGATTAATGATGTCGCTAAATTGGCCAAGGTCTCTATTACCACTGTTTCCAGAGTAATTAATAACGAGCCATCAGTCAAGAAAAGTACCCGCGAGAAAGTCCTTGAAGCGGTCAAAAGTCTGGATTTCAAACCAGATGTTTCAGCAAGAAATCTTGGCGGTGCAAAATCGTATGTCATGGGGTATGTTTATGACAATCTGAACACCTATTATATCATTGATATGCAGAATGGTATTTTAAATGCCTGCCGTGAACAGGGCTATGGATTGTTGATTCATCCCTGCGATTCCAGTGCTGATGATATTAATGAAGAACTGCGGCAACTGATACGACAGTATCGTATTTCAGGCCTGATACTCGCCCCGCCCTTTTCTGAAAAAGACAGCATTACAAATGCGTTAGAGGAATTAGGTGTAGAATTTGTCTGCATTGTTTCTGGTAGCGGTCCGCTGGATGACAATAAAAATAAAGTCATTATTGAGGACAGAAAAGCGGCATATGGCATTACCAGTCATTTACTGGAACTTGGCCATAAGGATATTGCATTCCTGTCCGGGGAAGCAGAACATGCTTCCACATATGAGCGACTGGCCGGTTATAAAACTGCGTTGAAAGATCACAATATAAATATTAATCCAGACTTGATCATTGATGGTGAATATTCCTATGAATCGGGCAATGCCAGAACTTTGAAATTATTATCAGACCCCATCAATGTCACTGCCATTTTTGGCTGCAACGATGAAATTGCAGCGGGTGCGCAACATGCGGCCCGACTGATGAATATATCCATGCCTGACCAGCTTTCCATTGCCGGATTTGAGGACAGCCCCTATTCCCGGCAGGCACTGCCCCAGCTGACGACTGCCCGGCAATCCAACAAGGTTATTTCCAAATTTGCCACCGACCTGCTAATCAGCAGGATCCGGCCACAAAAAGCGCCACCGAAGAAAACCAGGGATAACCGTGAAAATACTAATGGGAACATATGTTTTGAAAATAACACATTCACGCCCAAGCTTGTGTACCGGGAATCCACCGGCCCTGCCCCCAAATAACCGGTATGCCTGAATTTATCCGGCTTCTGGTTCTGGCTGTCTGAACAGGCGCATCACGCCATATCCGGCAACCAGAGCCGCAGCCCCTAATATCAGGGCCAGACCATAATTGGCAAAAATCATCGACCCCGTAGCAAATAATACCGCATAAATTGCCACTGTTGACAGCAGTGTTGCGTATAGTCCTTTTTTTACTTCACCATCCTGAATAGAAATAGCCCTTTGAAACTTTTCAATTTTATCTTTTGGTGTCGGGCTGGTCAAAAGAGTAACCGCCAGCCACCCCACTGTGGTCAAGGCCACACTGAAAATAAACTTCTGCCAGTCTTCAAGGCCACCAAATGGTCCAAACTCAAAAAACAGGCTAAAACCAAAAGACAGAACCATAGCGGATATTTCAGTCCAGACATTGATTCGCACCCAGAACCAGCGCAACAGAAATAATAATCCCGTACCGGCTCCAATCGTCAGCAATAGCCGGAAAGCCTGAAAAGCATCTTCGAGCATAAGCGCGAGGAAGGATGCAAAAACCATCAGAGTAACGGTCATCATCCGCCCAACCCACACAAGTTGCTTTTCCGAGGCGTC
>JAJFIP010000234.1 GCA_021774875.1 Emcibacter sp. | reverse complement strand
AGGAACACGATGACTATAGTAGTATTATGGTCAAAGCGCTGGCTGATCGATTAGCGGAAGCGTTCGCAGAGCATCTGCATAAACGGGTTCGAAAAGAATTCTGGGGTTATAATCCTGATGAAACCTTAGACAACCAGGATTTGATCAAAGAGGAATATTGCGGGATACGTCCAGCGCCAGGTTATCCAGCATGTCCCGACCATACTGAGAAGGGCACACTCTTCAAATTACTCAATGCCGAAGAGGAAATCGGCGTTGAATTAACAGAGCACTTTGCCATGTACCCGGCAGCTGCGGTCTCTGGCTGGTATTTCTCGCATCCCGATTCGCGTTATTTCCATACGGGGAAAATTGACAAAGATCAATTGGCTTCCTTAGCAGAACGCAAAAAGATGAGTATCGAAGATATGACCCGCTGGTTGCGTCCTGTACTTCTGGATGATAACTAATCGTAAAATTGTTAATTCGTTTCCCGCATCTGAACACCTCTATTATGTTTCTGATTCGGTTCCCATTTTTTTGTGACTTCACCACTGGCAAGCTGATCTTCGGTCTGCAGTATTCTGCCCAACACAAACCAGAAATCGGACAGACGATTCAGATAGAGCGTGACTGCTGGATTAATCGTTTCTTCAATGTCCCAAACCATGGTTTCTGCTTGCCGTATCATTGTTCTGATATCATGAGATAGTAATACCCGCAAGCTGCCTTGAGGCAAAATAAAAGAATCCAGTGGTTCCAAAGTAGGTGTCAGTTTCGAAATGAGATCCGTTATTTCTTCTGCTTTTTCAACGGGGAAGCGTTTGATGGTCTCTTCTGGTTTAAGGGGAGTACTCAGATCAGATCCTAAATCATACATTTCCTGTTGAAACGAGTTAGCGAGTTGTGACAGATTGATCGTACATGCTCCACCTTTTGGAAATGGAAGTGTTAACTGATCTTGACCACATTCATGAATGAAAAAACCAAGTTTGACAGAAATAATTTCAATGAGAGCCAGAGATTTGATCCGAGTAGAAGCCTTCGGAACACGCGAACTATCGTTCAAATAGGTTTCCCCTTGGTCACCGGTTTTCGTTACGATCATATTCAAATGAACTTTGCCTCGCTCCGACATTGTCTGTATCCTCATTTTGGTTTTGTTCTGAATTCACTGACTGAGTCATTCATAATGCGAAAAGTTTTCGAATGCGAATGAACTCACCACCTTTGAAATGATTGTAGAGTTCAGCAAAGAAAATGTGTGAATATCTTTACCATATTTGTTTGATTGTTAAAAATCTCTCTGTCGAACTGGCTTCACAAGGAAATTATCGGAAAAGGCAGCTGATTTCAATTAAAGTCTAGATGAATATGAGACTTTACAAGCCTGGAAAGAGTCTATATACTCTCGTCCGAAGCCCTGATTCTTATAGAGTTTCTGGCTTTTGGAGAGGTGGCAGAGTGGCCGAATGCACCGGTCTTGAAAACCGGCGTGCCGCAAGGTACCGGGGGTTCGAATCCCCCCCTCTCCGCTTATCAAACTGACCAAACGCGCTAAGCTATTGAAATCAAAAGCTTAGCGTTGTTTTTTGCGCGACATATTAAACCTTCTGGTGCACAGTTGGTGCACACATTGTGCACAGGAGGTTTTGATGAGACGACGCAAGAAGTCTTTAAAACGAAAGCGCATTGGGCGAGTTTCGTACTACCCTCATCATGGTGCCTGGTATCTTTATTACCTTGAATACCAAGATGGAGTAAAGGTACAACGACGTCCCAAAGTGGCTGAAACTGAAGAGGAAGCCGCACAGATTGCAGCGCAAGTCAATGCGCAGTTGGCTTCATCCAGTCCGACACTGTTTTCCTTTGTGTCTGTCAGTTTTCCGAAGCTCCGGCAGGCCTTTCTCAATCACCATGAAACTGTGGTGAAGTCCTCTCTGGCCACGATCCGACGTTATCGATCAGCAACCCAACATCTTGAAAACTATTTCAATGAATGTTGTCGCTCTGATCTGGCCCATTCCATCCGGGCAGACCAATTTGTGGCCTGGCTGAGGAAACACAAGATTTCCCCCAACGGCCATCCCAATACGGCCAAGCGGACACTTCGCGATAAAGGGCTACGTTTCATTCTGGAAGTTTGCCGGTCGGTCTATATCTACGCTGCCCAACAACGGTTTCTTCCTCCCACTTTCGAAAACCCGTTCTCTAAACTCAACCTGGAGCGGATGAAAATCGAAGATGCCAAACCCATCTTTGTCTTCGATGCTGAGAATGAACTGAGTTTCTTCAAGAATGCGGATGACTGGACGTTTCCCATCCACTTTATTCTTGCCAAGGCTGGATTAAGGTCAGGTGAACTGATTCATCTGTTGATAGAAGATGTCGACCTTGAAAACGGATGGATTCATGTTCGCAATAAGTCTGAGCTCCACTGGAAAGTGAAAACCAGGCGAGAACGCTCAGTGCCTCTGATTAAAGAGGGGGTCGCTGTCTTACGCCGAGTGATAGGCGATCGAACATCAGGTCCTGTTTTTATCCGGCACCAGTTTGACGCCTTCAGTTCGCCTTTGGGGAACCTGGATCAAATGGAGATCCAGGAAGCACTTCAGCAACGCATCTCGCATGCTGACTCAGGAAGTGTGCTCACTCTATCTCAAACCATGGAGGAGAAACTCGCCAGATCAGTCTGGCGTGAAGCCGGCGTGATTCGTTCGGAGCGTGTGCGGACATCATTTATCCGTACCGCCAAGGCAGCAGGCCTGAATCAGTCTTCCTGCCCCAAAAGCTGGCGGCATTCATTTGCCACATTGCTTCAGGATGCCAACGTTGATCCGCTTATTCGCCAGATCACGCTGGGGCATAAACCGAGTGAGGACGCCCGTAGTGGCGGCCTGGGTATGACAGGCGTGTATACGCACACACGTGCCACAACACAGAAACGTGAGATCGAACGCGCATTGCGCCTCTGGCCACAGTCTCTCGCTTATGCGAGGCAATGGGTCAGTGCTAACAAAGCGTGACTCTAAACAAACTAACTTGCTTTAAACACATTTAAAAAAAACATAACCATTAAAACGGAGTTTTAATCATGAGCTTTAGAGAAGAAATTGAACTAGTACCACGAAATGGTCATATCCTGATTGTTTTAATTGTTGCCCGTATATCAGGCTGCGCAAACCAAAAAGAGCTGAGTTTGGAGGATCAGGTTGATCATGCAAAAGAAGTTGCGAGGGAATACTATGAGGGAGAGATTGATTTTAGAATCATCGCCACAACAGCGAAAGGTGAGCGTCTCGACCGCCCAGAGCTGATTGAAATCGAGGAAAGGCTCAAAGCAGATGAATTTGATTTAATGATATTCGAAGATATCGGTCGGCTGGTTCGCGGGGCTGCGGCAGTTGGTCTTTGTGGAATAGGCGTTGATCATGGTGTTAGAGCAATCTCACCGAATGACGACTTTGATACGAATGATGCCGATTGGGAAGCCAAAGTTATGGATGCGAGCAAAGAGCACATGAAGCATAATGAGCATACATCTCGGCGGATAAAGTTTAAAAAAATGAACCATTTTAAAAAATATGGTGGTGCGACTCCTTGCCCCAGTGCCGGGTACATCAAACCTGACAACGCCAAGTTCTTTTCAGATTGGTCTAAGGATGAGGATGCTAATGAGTACATCAAGGAAGGGTTGCAGATCCTGAGAAGAACACTGAATGGTGCAGCGGTCTCGGAATACTTTAATGAAGTTGGGTTCTCTACAGGCCCCTATTGTAGAAAAGATAAATGGGACGGGAGAATGACGCTGCGACTCTATCGCAACCCGATTTTAAAAGGCTTACCCGCACGGGGTACAATGAAAACCACCAAGAAGCATGAATTAGGCAGAAGAATTTCTGTTCCCAATCCGAAAGGGCCCATCTACCGGGAAGAACCACATCTTGCATTCTTTTCTCCTGATGAAATTGAACCCGTTCTCAAAGCAATAGCTGAAAAAAATGCTCATTTTAAGCGTAAGAAGAACCAGAACGGCGTTGATTCAAGATGTCGGGTTCCAAAGAAACGGACACGGGCCTTTGGCCAGCATGCCACATGTTACTATTGTGGATTTCATTACGTGTGGGGAGGTAATGGCATGACTGACAATCTGATGTGTTCCAATTCACGCGAGTGGCACTGCTGGAATTCCATTGGGTTTAATGGGCCGAAAGCCGCGCAGAAGCTACTGGAAGTAATCCTGGGGTGCCTCTCGTCTCTGGATGGAATTGATAATCAGTTTCAGGAGATCGTACAGCTGGCTCAGGCTGGTGGCCCTGAAAATCTCCTGACCCGTGAAAACAAACTGAACCGGGTCGAGGATGAAATTGAGCGTGAAAGTGAAAAGATTAAAAAACTGATCCGAGAGGTAGAGAATATTGACCCGAACCTTCTCTATGAAATGATGTCTGAGTTGACCGAACGGAAAAAAAAGCTGTCGCATGACCGTATAGCATTCATGCATGCAAAAAATCGGCAACTTGATCTTCCGAAATCCACATTAGAGCTCAAGGGAATATTGCAACATCACCTCGAAGATGTCGATATCCACTCTCATGAGTTCGGTGACTTGATCCGGGAACTGGTCCCTGAAATCTATGTCTATCAGGTACGGCTCATTGACGGTGGTCATCTACTGCCTCGTGCCAAGATCCACCTCAATCTGGCCGGGAGCATTCCCGATGCGGCCGCGTCTCCAGAGTTACAGCAGTTACTGTCCCGGGAACTGACCCTGGATCTCTTTGAGCCTCCTCAACGTGAACTGATTCGACCAGAGGCAGTCAGATTGGCTGGCACCGGCTTAGAACAGCGGAAGATCGCCTGTCAGCTGGAAGAGAAACCCACCCAGACAGCGGTCTATAACGCCCTGAAGCTGCATCGGCAGATACAGGCAGAGGAGCTTTCAAGTCCGTATATATTTTTAGAAGAACCGCCTGAAGACTACAAAAAACTTCGCAGGCACAAGAATAAAAAGTATTCATTCCAGGCGAAGGCCGGTTATCAGCGGCCTGCCCTCTGAAAATGAATTGTTATTGTCATTCACTTTACCGACCCCGGCACTATGCCGGGGTTTTTTAATGCGCTATCTGAAAGGAAATACTTTGCCCGCAAAACATCACAAACCAAAAAAGAGTAAGCAGATTCGGACTGGGCCAGTCCTGCCGGGAAGCCCCGTCCATCGACTGTTACAGCTGCTGGCCAAATCGATCGTAAAAAGGTACGAGCCAAACGACACAGAAAGGGATCGCACGAAAAACTAAATTATGGCCCAAATCGTGTCATAATAGATAGGGAGAGATTAGCTATTGAATAAATGCTTGAACCATAGTTTTTCGTGTTGAACGAGAAAAAATAGTTCATAACGAAAAGGCTTGTGCGTCCCCTTAATAACCTCAATCAGTAATTCATTCCGCTAATCATGCCCATTGACTTGAAATGAAAACAGAATTCAATGAAAGGAGATCGATGTTACAAAGACAAGAAATTATGTTAATCAGAGCCGCTTTGCAGTTCTGGTATGAAGAAATGGATCTCGAAGATGCAAATCTATTGGCGATTTATGCCAGTGATCCCTCAGCAAATCAGAAATGGGAGCAGGAAGATATCCAACGGCTGCGGACTCAGCTTCTGGCAGCGCGATTACGGTATGCTGTGTGCCAGCATGATGCCACTTGCGTAAAAAGTCCCCGCCTGTTTATTACTCCAGAAGCAGGCAATCAAGCAAAAACTGACGACTCTGATCAACTGGGAGTCGTCCTGGTTACTAAACCACCGGTCTAAGTCAAATCAAAGCCCATCCATCAACTCAGCCAGGCTGATTTCGAGGGTGTCGGCGATCCGCTTGATATTCCGTAAGGAAAGATTTCGTTCTCCCCGTTCGATCCCGCCAACGTAAGTCCGGTCCAGCTCACACGCATAAGCAAAATTCTCCTGAGAGTATCCTTGCTCTTTGCGCAGTTTGCGGACCTGCTGCCCAAATTTTATCAAAATGTCTGCTCGTTTTGCCATACGAGCATTTAACACTTGACAAGGACAATAATACCACGGATTATAAGTATCATACAAAAGTGTAAACTTGGACAATTAGAGTGCCGGTATTCAAAAAAATTCGCCACTGAAAGAGGAGAAAATCAATGTTGCAACCATCGAATAGAATAAACTGCGCCATCGAGGGCAGCATGTCGGTGAATCAAATAATTGCATTTGTATACGTGTTACCGCTGGCTCTCACACTTTTGGGATGTGGCGGAGACACAACAGCAAGTAACCTCCCTAAATACTCAACTCCCTCCAGTAAACCCTTGCCTGAAGAATATCGAGTGCTTGCTTCTCACCTCAGTATGGAGATGAAAACTGATCCAAATCAATTTCGGAATAATCGCGAGCTAGCGGAAATCATGGCGGAGTTACAGTCCGCGTTATTAGACTTACGTGAGATCAAATCGAACGATAAAGAGATTATGTATCTTTCCAATCAAGTCCAAGATACGAATACCTTAATCTTGCAATGTATTAACAACTTGAACGCCCTGCCAAAGCCTCCCGATCAGGGAACACTGTTTGTAGGTTCGATGCTTGATGGATTTTTTGGTAATTTTTTGGGTAGCTATCACCGTGGCCTTGATGCAGAGGCGAAGCAAAATGCTTTAAATGTAGAATTACAGTCAGCTATTGCCGCGGCCGATAAAATTGATGCAGCGCTACAATTGCTTCCCAAAGTAGCAAAAAAGTATTCGGCAACCTTATGTGACTCGACTGGCCGTATCGTAGTCGATTTTAATGAATCCTGGGGAAACTCCAGACCAGAGGATTGGCTTGTACTTCAGAACCGTGGGGAAACACTTGAAAATTGTACCATTTCGGTGCAATTGACTGGGGCGAGCGGAAAGGTTCGAAAAAACGTACATTTCCTGAAAACATGGCCTAAGGATACCAGCATGTGGGGGCGGTATCAAAGCGGAGTGGAAGTCCTGGGACGAACAGTGGATAGAACCACTGTCACGAACGTGCAAAAATTGGACATTACAATCTATTCACCGCAATTTGCAACTCAAATCCAATATGTTTATCTGGGAGCGGAAAAAGACAAGGACATTACTCATATTTGTAAAGACCTGAGTTTTCAAGGTGCGTACCAGTCTTACGAATCTGGGATTCTCTGGGATAGACAGCGTGGTGCTCAATTCACCTTGAAAGGAGTTTCATTTATTCCCAAGTGTCGCATTGATGTTACGTTTCGAAAAGGAGACGAATCGAAAAGCTGGCACTGGAATCATGATTCCTGGATGAAAGGAGAAACAAAACAGTTTTCTTCACCGAAGGGAGGTTTGTCATTCGATCCAGACAGGGTTGATTTCGAGGTTTCTTTTCCCACTACGAACTATAAATACAAAACGACCCTAGCTGTCGACGTTGAATCTGGGAAATGAATTGAACTCCAAAAAAACATTTAAGCGATTTTGTAAGAAGTCTGGAATCTACCAGCAGACGTCGTACAAATGGTTTTGTTAATACGGTGGTCTAAGAATGGATAAGTGGGCTCCACGTTTCAGGGCCTTTATTTTCTGACTGATAACCAAGAACGCTTTTCAGATTGCCATTTTCAACCAGTGGAATCACCGGCCACCTAAATTTTGGCCCAATCCGTGTCATAATAGATAGGGGATGGATTAGCTATCGTCGATGGCAGCCGATCTCCAATTCAAACTCGTCATCAGTTAAAACGCCCCGCATTACACAGGAATGCGGGGCGTTTTGCACATCCACTATCAGAAAGGAGCATTACTTGGAAATTATTGTTTTAACGTTCGTCTCTGTCGCGCTGTTGCTGGCCGTCATCGCTTTTATCAAGGAGCGACGACTGCGGCTGGCGCTACAGGGTATTCTCAGACACCTGATTCAACGCTGGAGGGCACATGAAAAAACAGACGCTTCGAATCACACTGACGCTGATCCTGCTGACCGGAGCCAGTTGTAGTTCCGACGAAAACGCCCGTGTGGCCGAACTGGCTACGCAACAACTGGAACGTCAGTCGGATCAAAACCGCCGGATGGCCGAACTGCAGCAGGAAGTCGTCTCGGGTTCACGCGAACTGGTGGAAGCGGATGCCAAAGCTAGACAGGAAGTGACAGCCATCCAGCGCGAAATCCAGACCGAGCAAAATGAAATAGGCAGTCAGCGGGATCAGCTGGAAGCAGAACGACGCGAAATCGCCGACCGCCGAAATCGAGATCCGATCATCGCGGCAGCGATCACCAAAGTGGCCTTTGTTGTGGTCAGTCTGCTTCCCCTGCTGATCTGCTGGCTGTTGCTGCAGCAGAAGGTAGAACCTGTGGGCAAGAATGAGATCGCAGAATTACTGCTGGACGATTTGGTCTCATCTGAACCACGTCTGATGCCACTTGCGAAAACAGATTCAGACAAACTCCGGTTAACGGATTTACTACAATCTCCTGATAACTCATCTACAGAAAGGGAAAACTGAAATGTCACATATTGTCACGATTCAAACAGAAGTCCGCGACGCCGAGGCACTGGGCACGGCCTGTCGCCGACTCGAGTTGGGAGAGCCCGTTCACGAAACCGTCCCGCTATTTAGTGGGGAAGCGACCGGCTACTGTGTTCGGTTACCCGACTGGCGGTATCCCGTCGTCTTCGACGTGGATCAAGGCCAGGTTCGATACGACAACTTTGAGGGCCGCTGGGGTGAACCGGCCCAGCTCAATAGACTGCTTCAATTTTACGGCGTGGAAAAATGTCGCTTGGAGGCACGCCGGAAGGGGCACTCCGTCCTGGAAAACCAGCTGACTGACGGCTCCATCAAACTCACTATTCAGATCGGAGAGGGTCATGCAAACAATTGAAATCATATTTTCAACCGATGGTCAGTCCCGGATCGAAACCCGCGGCTTTACCGGTTCCCGGTGCAAGGACGCCAGCCGGTTTCTGGAAACGGCGCTGGGGAAAGTCTCCTCGGAAAAACTGACCGCCGAATATCATCAAACCGTCCAACATCAACCCAACCATTTATCACAGGAGAATTAGCTTTCGCAAATCAACACATTCAGGTCTTGCCTGAGCGAATTAAAGAAGATCACCAGCCAGTGCGTATCTTGGTGGTCGTTGAAGGAATTCATGACATCGAATTTCTGACACGCATCTCCACTCTCTTGCATACCGATGATTCTGCTCTACCTGATCTTGCCACGATGGAGCGTAATAGAGAACTCATCTTTCTGCCGATCAGCGGGCATCCTCAAGCCTGGATCAGACGACTGGCACCTCTCAACCTTCCAGAGTTTCATTTATCAGATCGGGAACAGTCACCGGTCACGGAACAGCGTCAGACAACAGTCGCAGCAATCAATCAACGCGATCACTGCCGTGCTATGTTGACCAAGAAGCGAAGTCTGGAGAACTATCTGCATCCGCAATCCGTTCAGGCAATTGCTGGTGCGGTACTGGAATATGGCGATCATGACTGTGTGGCAACCGTTGCGGCGCAACAGATATTCGAAAGCAGTCATGGCAACCCCAACTGGAAACAGCTTACCCAACGTGCTCGGGTGCGACTGACAAAACGAGTCAAGCACTGGCTCAATACCAGTGCCGTCGAACAGATGACAATTCCTCTTCTACAGGAACGCGATCCTGATGGGGAAATCATTTCGTGGCTGGAGTCAATCAGCCAACTGGCTGAAACCACTTAAGCACATTTCACACTTTCTTTTTTCTTCAAACCACCAAGGAAACATCTATGTTACTATCTGAACGTCTTGCGGAGAACGTACGCGCCTGCTTTACTGGAATCTGGATTCAGAGCCATGAGCATGATGAGGCATTGCTGGAGATGGCCCGGCTCTGCCACACTGAAGACTGGCGGTTACTCTCCTGGGACATTGACCGGGGACTGCAGGGGACGGAACTCGCTGAGGGCAGCGACACTTCGCTCCCCGATCCTCTGGCGGCCATTCACAGTTTAAGTAGTCAGGCCGATCCGGACCGGCCTACTTTACTGGTCCTGAAAAATTTCCATCGGTTTATCAATTCTCCTGAAATCATTCAGGCACTGACACAACAGATCAATCTGGGGAAACAGGCGCGGACATTTATTGTCATACTTTCCAGCCTGGTCCAGATCCCGACGGAACTGGAAAAACTGTTTGTCTGCCTGGAACATGATCTTCCTGACCGCGATCAACTGCTAGAGATTGCCCGCAGTATCGCCACGGAAGCGGGAGAATTGCCGGAGGGACTTGAGCTGGAGCGTGTCCTGGACGCCGCTTCGGGTCTCACGCGTTATGAAGCGGAAGGCGCTTTTAGTCTCTCGCTCGTCCGACATTCGCACATCGAAGCTTCGGTCGTACTGGAGCTGAAATCTCAGACGTTATTGAAAAGTGGTCTGCTATCACTGCACCAGGGATCGGAATCGTTCGAAAGTCTGGGAGGCCTGGAATCCCTCAAAGCCTTTTGCCGGCGTGTACTCCGGTCTCAAGTACAGGATTCAACGGTCGTTCGTCCAAGAGGCGTCTTGTTACTGGGGGTTCCCGGAACCGGAAAAAGTGCGTTTGCCAAAGCACTGGGAAAAGAGACGGGGCGTCCCACACTGACTCTCGATGTAGGATCGCTAATGGGTTCACTTTTAGGTCAGACCGAGGAGCGAACTCGTAGAGCACTCCGGATCGTGGATGCCATGCAGCCGGCTATTCTATTCATCGATGAAGTTGAAAAAGGCTTGGGAGGCGCAGCCTCTTCCGGTCAGTCTGATAGCGGCGTCTCTACGCGCATGCTGGGAACGTTGCTGGGCTGGCTCAACGATCATACCTCAGACGTATTTGTGGTCTGTACCGCAAACGACATTTCCAAACTGCCGCCGGAATTTGTGCGGGCCGAACGTTTTGATGCTTTGTTCTTTCTGGATTTACCAGGCGAAGACCAGAAACAGGCCATCTGGCATCTGTATCGTGATCTGTTTGGGCTTTCGTCCGATCAACGTTTGCCCGACGACCGGCACTGGACCGGTTCGGAAATTCGGGCCTGCTGTCGTCTGGCAGCATTGCTCGAAGTGCCTTTAATAAAGGCTGCGGAAAACGTGGTTCCCGTGGCCGTCACTGCCGCCGAATCAGTGGCTCGTTTAAGGCGCTGGGCCAGCAAACGCTGTCTGTCTGCAGAACAGCCTGGAGTTTTTAGTAACGACGAACGCTCCGGTTCGCGTTCACGCCGGAATCTTTCACGCGATCCCCACAGAAACTAAACCACAGTCTATTTAAGGAGACTATATGACTACAGTCGAAGAAGTAAATACCCGCACCGATCCCATCAATCGACTACGATCGACGATGTGTGCCACACGTATCAGTTTTGAATGGTTTGGCACGCGCAAATCACTGACACGCGATCAGAAAACTCAGGCTGCTGAATCGTTTGGGGCGGAAGGGACCTTTCTGAGTGCAGGAAAGAAGCTGCTGGATACGGGACATCCCCGTTTTAGGGCTGTGAATGCGGTCCGTCAGCGGGTGCGATCGTACTGGACTTCGATCAGCCTGCCCTTTCCGGAAGCGAGCATTCGGTTACTGCGCCAGGATGCCCTGACTGCTTTCCAGGAACAGATGCACCAGTTTACGGAAGAGCTCAACGAAGCGGTCTCAAACCTGGATGAACAATACTTGTCTCTGAAATCTGTGGCCGAAGAACGATTGGGGAGTCTGTTCAACGACGATGATTATCCCATGACTCTGACCGGTCTGTTTGAGATGAACTGGGACTTTCCCAGCGTCGAACCGCCGGATTATCTCAGGCAACTTAATCCGGAACTGTATGAGCAGGAATGTCAGCGGGTGCAATCGCGGTTTGAGGAAGCAGTCAGACTGGCGGAAGACGCCTTTCTGGGTGAACTGTCACAACTGGTCTCGCATCTGACGGACCGTTTGAGTGGTCAGGCCGATGGCCGTCCCAAAGTTTTTCGTGACTCTGCCATTGGTAACCTGCACGAATTCTTTGAACGCTTTCGGTCCCTGAATGTGCGGTCCAACGAGCAACTGGATGTTCTGGTAGCCCAGTGTCAGGGAATCGTTCAAGGCATCCAGCCCCAGGAATTGCGAAAACGAGGTGAACTCCGTCAGCAGGTCGCTTCAGAATTATCTGGAGTCCAGGCAGCCCTGGATGGCCTGTTGATTGATCGACCGCGGCGACAAATTATTCGAACCCCCAAATGAGGTGATTCTATGAAACTAATGATCTCACCACTGGGGTCTGTGCACTGCGTTTACTCAGAAGCCATTGACCTGGCGACCATCGGTCGACTGGCCATTTCACGTGGCTCTTACGTCGAACCGAATGCAGACGGTCAGTGGAACGTGGATTTGTCCCCCGTGGACGGGCCGCAGTTGGGACCTTTCGCGCAGCGCAGTGCTGCCCTGAAATCAGAAACGGACTGGCTAGAGCACCATTGGTTGCCGACAGATACCAGTTCCTGAGAACTGACGACTTAATTTTGACTACTGGTTTGCCCCGGTCTTGCAGGTTTGTTGCCTGCAGGGCCGGGGCTTTTTTTATTTGAACACTTACATTTTAAAGGAGACAACTGATGAAACAGTCAGACTTAAATCGGGCCGTTGCCCTGGCAACCGGCGAAAGCGTGTCGACAGTGAAGCGTCTGGGTTTTTTATTAGCGGAGCCTGATGAGGTCATTGATCCGGCAGCAGAAGAATCAGGGCCCTATGTGATCGACTGGGATGAGCTGGAATCCAATCAACTGAATTCTTTAAGACAAGGGGCGCACCATGAACCAGTGGTGGCCTGATCTTCAAACGAGCGAATACTGTCAAACAATTTTCTGTGATCTCAGTGCACGATCGAATGCACAGTCAGTCATGCGGCAAACGATGCACGCGGGTCGCCTAAAGGGACGGCGTAGTGTGAAAGGTAATACACGCCGCAGGAAACGACGTCGCAAACGACGGTCGCTCACATAAATATTCAATGTCTTTTTAAACGAAATTCAAACAAAAACGGAAAGCCTTTTATGAAACTTTTATTGATCAACAACGATGGCGGTGGATTCGCTGATTATATTGATGTCCCTTCAGGAACCACTGTGGCACAACTCTTCAAACAGAAAATGGGGGATGCCGTGGCCCGCGATTACCTGATTCGCGTGAATCGCCAACCCTGTCCTCCGAATCAGTGTTTACAGGACGGGGACCGGATTTCGATCACGCCCACAAAGATTGAGGGGGCGCGGTCCTAGCTGTTGTATTTCTACAG
This sequence comes from Emcibacter sp., assembly GCA_021774875.1. GTDB lineage: Bacteria > Pseudomonadota > Alphaproteobacteria > Sphingomonadales > Emcibacteraceae > Paremcibacter. The sequence goes on along the minus strand of JAJFIP010000234.1, from coordinate 3,120 downwards.
GCTGTCGGGATTTTCTAACCGACAGCCTGTTCTGGAGTTTCTTTTTTGAAAGAAGAGACCATGAAACATCCACAAAAACAGCTCTGGCGGACTGCCAGTCGAATTTATCACTGTCTGGTGTCGCAAGACTACGCGACACAACTAAAACTGCCTTTCGAAGACTGGTGGCACTGTGATCGATTGATTCGGAAACGCCAGCAGGCACAACGCAGAGGTTGGAATTTGGCTGCCTTAAAACTGGAACGTGAACTGAAAACTAGTCTTGCTCAGTTGATCCAGCAACTAACAACTCTGCACGGTGAATTGTCGTCGGATTCACCACAGCAGCAGATTTCCTCTGTTGGGGAAATCTATGCAGAACTACTGGCTATAGAGGAAGAATTCGGAGAGCTGCAGCTGGATCTCCGTGCGCAGAGTATTTCAGTCATCACAGAACGAATTGAACTGGAAGGCGTCTACCTGGGACCGTTTGAGATTTGCCTTGACTATGGAAACCAGAACACTGATGGAACACTCCATTACCGGGTGATCGCCAGAGACCCCAATCCGGCAATTACCAATGATAGTGTCACACATCCGCACGTTCAGTCGGAAGTCGTCTGTGAAGGAGAGGGACAGACGGTAATACGCCGGTCACTGGAACAGGGACGGTTGTTTGATTTTTTCACAATGGTGGCCAGCCTGTTGCGGACCTATAACTCCGAGAGTCCTTATGTGGCTCTTAGTGACTGGGATAGCGTCGAATGTACTGAGTGCGCTGACGTAGTCACGGCCAGCGAGCAGACACGCTGTGGAAACTGTGAAATCACGCTCTGCTCAGAGTGTGCCAAGGATTGTGCGGACTGTGATAGTCCGTTTTGTCATGAGTGTTTGTCGCACTGTGATAGCTGTCACGGTGGCTGCTGTACGTCCTGTTTAAAACAGTGCGTTCAATGTAACGCCGACTGTTGTCAACGTTGTTTACTTGAAAATGAAAGGTGCTCTGATTGTGATGCAGAAGAAACCGAAGAAACAGAGGAAGAATTACCGGAAACCCACGCCTCAGCAGCAAACCCGGTTACCGCAACTGCGGTTCAGCCCGACTGCCTGGGCGAAACTGTTGTATCTGCGTGATTATGGAGACACCGAAGTCGGTGGCTTCGGGATTACTTCAGAGGACGAGCTGCTGCTGGTGCAGGACCTGCAACTTGTGGAACAGACCTGCTCGTTGGCTCATGTGGCTTTCGACGATGAGGCGGTTGCGAACTTCTTTGACGATCAAGTGGACGCAGGCCTGCGTCCTGAGCAATTTGGTCGGATCTGGATTCATACGCATCCGGGAGATTGTCCGTTACCTAGTCCGACTGATGAAGCAACCTTTGAGCGTGTCTTTGGTCGATCTGATTGGGCCGTGATGTTCATTTTGGCGCGGACTGGGCGAACATATGCCCGGTTAAAATTCAATGTGGGACCCAAGGCTGAGTTCGAGATCCCAGTGAAACGGGATTACACTCAAACATTTGCTGGATGTGATCCAGAGCGTTGGGAAGATGAGTATCTAGACCACGTACATCCGCAACATAAAAGTCGTCTGATCCAGTCTGAGTCTGGTTTGGTCACAGACTTTGATGGGGAAGCGGACTGGCTCTTTGCTGAGAACGAATTGAAAGGAGGTTTGATTTGAATACATTTAATATAACTACGGATCGTTTCCAAAGACAGAGTGATCTGATTCCGGCGGAACGGCTTTCTCAAGTTACTGCGACCGTCATTGGCGTGGGAGCCATTGGTCGCCAGGTGGCCTTGCAACTGGCGGCGATTGGGACGCCACAAATCCAGTTGATTGATTTTGATAATGTGGTAGCAACCAATATCACGACACAGGGATATTGGACACAGGATCTGGGACAGTCTAAAGTGGAAGCGACAGCGAATGCCATTCATCGGCTTGACGATTCGATCCAGGTGATGACTCACTGCGACCGCTATCGTAAAACGATACCCATCGGTGACGTCGTTTTCTGCTGCGTTGATTCCATTTCCGCACGGGCTGCTATCTGGCGGTCAGTCAGCAGCAAATGTGAATTTTGGACGGATGGCAGAATGCTGGGCGAGATCATTCGCGTCCTGGCAGTTTCATCTACGAACGACTTCAGGCGGTATCCAGAAACTTTGTTCCCACAGGCTGAAGCTCAAACCGGCAGCTGTTCGTCCCGTAGCACAATCTATGCAGCCAGTATAGCAGCCGGAATCATGATTCATCAATTGACCCGTTGGTTGCGAGATATTCCTGTTGATTTTGATACTACCCTCAATCTTCTTGCGGGTGAAACCTGCGTAAAATGAAGATTGAAACAGGCAGACATAATTGAGATGTGCAAACAGATATGACAATGGATAGCGAGCCACCTGCAATGGTGGCCCGCTATCCCTTTTTTTAGCTATCAGAGAATGGGGGGGAAGGTCACAGGATGCCAAACCCCGTCACACAAAATTCTCAAGCAAGAACCGTAACCCTTTCACCCAATACCAAGGTGCATTTTACATCGGGTGGAACTCAACATGACGAGGTGGATTACAATTCATGGCAGGATGGAAAAATCGGGGTGCTGGGAATCCTTCCTACGCTATGATCACTTCACGAAGTTACCATTCTGGGATTGTCAACATTCTGCTGTTTGATGGTTCCGTTCAGTCGATCAGTGAGAATATCGACCTGAGTATTTGGCACGTTCTCGGCACACGTTCGGGATGTGAGATCATGGGAGAGTTCTGATCGATCAGCCATGAAGGACTGCTTGAACACACGACCTTAAAGCCAGTGATTTTGCACTTCGTTCAAGAAGGAGCGGGACGATGTTTATTGATCAATATCGAAATATCTATCTCTTGTCCGGACAGATTGATCGCCTACAGAACAGCCGAAAATTATTGATGCAGATCCTTCGAGTCGATTTGATTCCGACAAAACGTATGACATTTTCGGGCACGTGCTACGACCATTTTAAGGTTCGTTTTCGTTGACTGTACGGCAAATGACGAGTTCCGCGGACAAAATTCGATGGATAGTCCCATGTTGTTTGCTTTGGGTTTGTTTCATTGCTAATCGAATGCTGCCCCAAGCTGGACGTCAGCTTGTCG
>JAJFIP010000233.1 GCA_021774875.1 Emcibacter sp. | reverse complement strand
CTGAGCAGCACGGCTTACCGAATCCTGATTTATATCCGACACCAGAAGTCTGGCTCCAGCTCCATGAAGCAGTTTACATACATGATAGCCCACATGGCCAATCCCCTGAACCGCTACCATTAGCCCAGCGACACTATCTTTGCCAAGTTTGTGTTTAACAGCAGCCTTGATACCAAAATATACTCCGATAGCCGTAAAAGGGGACGGATCGCCACTGGCATGGGCTCCCTTGTACAAGCCAGCAACATGTGGAGTTTCTGTAGCGATAATTTCCATATCTTCTACAGTCATTCCCATATCTTCTGCTGAAATATACTTTCCTCCAAGACCATCAACCATGCGACCAAAAGCCCTTAATAAAGGCTCGGATTTATCGGTTCGGGAATTGCCGATAATCACAGCCTTACCGCCGCCAAGCTTTAGCCCTGCCACCGCATTTTTATAACTCATGCCCCTGGACAGGCGTAGAACATCAGTAAGGGCATCAATCTCATTATCATAATTCCACATACGACAACCACCGGCAGCTGGGCCGAGGGAAGTGTCGTGAACGGCGATAAAGGCCCTAAGGCCTGTGTCCTTGTCACGGAGGTAAACCACCTGCTCATGACCCTTAAATTGATTAACGTCCATCATTTCCAAAATCACTGCTCTTATCACTTTATAATATTACTTGGTAGTAGCCTGAATTTATTTTGTCGAGAAGTTTTTTTGGTCCCGACAACAGGTAGCAAAAAGCAGAATTTTGAAATTTTCCATTTTGAGGAATATCTGTAAATAGCGGACGCTCAATATAGCAATAAAATTGCGGACTTAAGACCAATATAAGAAGGATAAATGCATTACAAGTATTAAATATCTTTAAAATAATATTTCAAAATTTTAGTCATTTCAGTGATTTTCAAACCTGTTTGTGAAATTTTATTAAAATTCATTTTTGAGAGATTCGGAATTTATTCGATTATATTTTTCATGAATATATTGCTGTTTTAAGGTATAATCATGATAATATTTCCAAAATAAACTCAATAGAGATAAAATATGCCTGAAAACCTCAGCGAAACAGATAAAAAGATACTGGATGCCCTTCAGAGTAATTGCAATCTGACCAATACGGAACTGGCAAATCGGGTTGGCCTGTCGACAGCACCCTGCTGGCGGCGTATCAAAAGGCTGGAGGACTTAGGCATAATTACCCGGCGGGTGGCGCTTGTGGATCCGAAGAAGCTTAACTTAGATATTATCGTTTATGCCAGCGTAAAATTATCAAGCCATACGGAAGAAGCCCTTGAAATATTCGAAAGCACAATCAGTACGTACCCGGAAGTCACAGAATGTTATACCATCAGCGGATCAATGGATTATATGGTTCGTGTCATCACCCGGGATATGCTAACCTATGAAATCTTCCTGCGTAAGAAACTACTGAAAATGGATATGGTGAATGAGATTCATTCCCGCTTTGCCGTGACAAAGATAAAATACACTACAGCCATTCCCCTTGAATTATCTATTTGAGTTTTGGCACTATTTTTAGCGACCATTTTGTTTTTTCCGGCAGAAATGGAGTCATCTTTCCTTCTAACCAATCATCATGCCCGGCACCGTAATAAGGCGATAACGGGTGGCCGGACTGGCCAGCGGGCATATTCATGATGCCATCTTCTTCATGTCCCGGACTGACTACCATTCGCTCGGATTGCCCGAAACTATTTCCAGCTACATGAGGCATATTGCCATGTGCTCCATCCTGCATGGCATTAGGCATATCTGTCAGCAAACCCAACAACGGAACAGAGTTGCTTAAGGGATGTTTGATATATGATCGGTTCTGTTCACCCCAGATATAACTTTCAAGTGCTATTTCACCGCTTAATACAGGTTCCCACGCATTGAGGGCCATCTTTTCAAAGAATCCCTGCCAATTATTATAGAATTCAGCAGGTAACCATCCGTGCGGCCTCTGATCCACAAGACGCCACAGGGGGCTTTCCATCTGATGTGTTGTTTGATTATAATCGCAGGAATTAAATTTTTCAGCGCAAGGTACCGTTAAATATCCCAGCAAAACCTGGTAAACCGATTTGCGATAATTTCTCACCAGACGAAAGCCAACGGAAGATGTGGCAGCACGACCACCCCAGTTCTCAACATCAGTTATAAAAGGTTTTAACTTCTCATCAGTTGATCTTTTTAGGACAGCAAGTAGCTGCTGCTGCCACCGCTGCCAGAATATAGCCCGATTATCAAGCTGTATCCCATAGAGATCTTTTTCCACAAGCCCATCACCAAGTTGCATCAAACCATCACGTATTTGTTGCTGCCTTGCTCCAATATCGGCACCACCGTCGCCAACTTTAACGTAGTCTTCGCCGGATACTACCCTGCTATTGGCACTCCATAGACGATTGTTCTCAGGATTATATACTTTTGGCTGATCCGCATAACTGAGCCAGCCATCCCAGCCGAGATTACCGTCTGACCAGTCACCGGGAACACCGTATTCGCCAGACTTACGATTAGGCAGCGCACCAAAATGTATCCAGCCTATATTTCCATCACGATCCGCCAATACGGCATTTTGCGTTGGAATTCCGTTACCTGAGGCTATTTCCATAGCCTGCCTGACTGTTTTTACCTGTTCCATGCGGATCAGCCCCATATTGCTTGCTTGCGCCTGATGTGCCACCCATTTCAAGGCAAAGATCTTTTCAATACCAAAGTCAAAAACCGGACCCCAAATAGTTTCGCGAATGTCAATTGTTTCCGGCTCAGCCCCTTTGATCAGGATTTTTTCCCTATGAATAATAAAATCCTTATAGCCGTCCGGTGTCAGATACTGTTGATCATAAAGAGGGTTAAGTTTAAGTTCAATGAAGTCAGAAGTATCCACGAAGGAATTGGTATAGCCCCAGGCCACAAACCCGTTGCTCCCGGCAACTATCAGTGGCGTGCCGGGCAAGGAAACACCGGATACATCAAGTGACTTGTCCTTAAGTATTAATCTCAGGCGGAACCATGTTGCGGGTGCTCGAATACCCAGATGCATATCATTGGACAGTATTGAGGCCCCTGTTTTGGTAAGTTTCCCCGATACCGCCCAATTGTTACTGCCGGGAACAGGGTTTTCAGCCTTGTGAAGAAAACTTTGTTCAGAGTTATGCGCGTTAAGTACATCGGCAGGTGGAATTTTCTGAGGCTGCCATAGCTCTGCATCTGGCTGTATTGGAGCATCCCATTCTGTTTTCTTTGGCAGTAGAAAATCGACAAGTCTCAGGTCCAGACTATGTTCCAGAAAATATCTGTTTTTCTCGCTGTTGATTGTCCCTGACTGAAGAGCAAAAAACATGGAATAGATTACCAGAACGCTATCCTCATCCTTCCAGAGTCTGGGTTTCTGCTGTAGAAGCCAATATTCAAATGGCCTACTACCTAGATTATTCAGGCCATCATTAATACCTGCAGCATATTTCTGTAGCAGGGCTTTGTTGCTTTCAGTCAATTGTTCAATGGCAATCTTTGCCCGCGCACGAAAACGGTGCAGTCGATTATTTTTATCAATTTCAAGTGCAGCAGGGCCAAAAATTTCCGACAACTCCCCTGCTGCCATACGCCGCGACAGATCAATTTGGAAAAACCTTTCCTGAGCATGAATAAAACCCGTGGCATAGGCCAGATCAAGCCTGTTTTCCGCCGTCAGGGTAGCATTGCCGTTATTGTCTCTTTCAAGAATAATGTTCTGGGCAACTGAAGCAGAAGTAATATTCCCTTCCAGCAAGGGCAAACTAGCACTGAAGGTGAAATATATGGTGATAAACACGACAATAATCACCGCTATAATGCCGCCCAACAACCATTTAAGCTTCTGTAACATACAGTATCCTCTATTTTTTCTTCAGATGCTCATAGGCTTCAAAAGTGTCAATATCCAGAAAAATTTCGTCCGAGCCAACCTCCACCTCATGAATATATTCAGAATATTCGCTGAGCAATATTTTTGCCCCCATATCCCCGCTCAGTCTTTCAAATTCGCTGAAATATTCACTGTCCCACAATATGGGATTGCCCCTCTTGCCGTTATGGGTCGGAATAATGATAGCCCGGTCATCGGCAGGATCATAAACCGCAATTATTTGTCTTAATATGTCCGCAGTAATATTTGGCATATCTCCCAAAATGATAAGTACAGCATCAATATTCTCTGGTAGTGATCCTATGCCCAGTTTAACCGATGTACTCATCCCTTCATCATAAATATCATTATGAAAAAAGGTGACGTCATGACGGCTTAATTCCTGCTCTATTTTCCGGCGCTGATGACCAGTAACCGCAAATATATTATCTATTCCTGCATGATGAATTTGCCCTAAAACATGGGACAGCACTGTCCCCTCCTGATAGGGGAGCAACAGCTTGTTTTCCTGTCCCATCCTTTTTGACTGACCGGCTGCCAGTATCAGGGCAGCGAAATTTACAGTTGCTTTTATTTTCTTTCTCCGCTCCCTTGGTTGCGGGCGCCCGGCATATTCACTTAGCAAGCCGCCGACTCCCATGCTCATTACTTCCTGAGCCGTCACATCAAGCCCGGCAGAGATACGTGATAATATCAGGTCAATGCCATTCAGTTTAGGCGAACGCGAACATCCCGGCAGCCCCAATACCCATTTGCCATGCAATTTGGCCAGCAACATCAGATTTCCCGGATCAACGGGCATGCCATAATGGATGATTTCCCCTCCGGCGCGAATGATTGCGGCTGGAATGACATCTTTGCGGTCTGTAATAGCCGAGGCTCCCATTATCAGGATCATATCCTGATCACCGTCAGCTTTACTTTGCAGCAGGTCAGCCAGTGCTGTAATTTCATGGCGGCATCTGAACTCACCTGTGAGCGAAGCCCCAAAAATATCCAGCCGGTGCGCCATGACCCGGGTTGCTTTTTCAAAAATCTTCTCAGTGGTCCCTTCAAGCTCAGTCTGAATCATTAATGCCATTTGAGGTCTGAAAGGATGAAGGGTTATAAGACCGGGCTCTATATCTGTAATAATTTTCTCTACCACCGATGCATTGACCGCAAGGGGAATAATCTTGACTGTCGCCACTATCTGTCCCTGATGAACGATAGCATTTTGAGAGATTGTGGCTATTGTAATCGCCTCGTCCCTATGATTTAGGGCATTGACAGATTTGTCATTAATCTCAATCAGCCCATGCTCTGCAGCATAGATATTTACCCTGCCTGTAAAGGCAGCGGCACAGGAAACATGGGCCCCTGAAATATGCATGGAAATTCTTGTCGCAGCCGCATCTTCTGTCATATCGCTCGGCTCAAGAAGAGCGGCCATCACATGCGTGATTTTATTCTCCGACAAGAGCTTTATGTCAGTTTCGGTCAGGATGTGGCCTTTTTTCATGATGCCGGACTCAAGCCGGACCGAATGGGCCAAAGTGCCGCCCAAAACTTGAGCTAACGGGAATTCACCGAATTTCATCTGAATTGCCATTTCGGTAGCTGGAAATCATCTGTGCCATTACAGAAAGCGCAATTTCCGCAGGTGTTTTTGCCCCCAGATCAAGGCCCGCCGGGGCATGAATTCGCGCTATCTGCTCCTCAGTCATGCCACGCGCAGACAGCCGCTCCACTCGGGCAGCGTGGGTTTTCCGACTGCCCAGTGACGCGATATAAAAGGCCGGTGAATTCAGGGCTACCTGCAAAGCCGCATCATCCAGTTTTGGATCATGGGTCAGGGTCACGATGGCCGTACCTGATGTTATTTCACGCGTCTCAAGTGCTTCATCAGGCCAGTCCGTGCAAAGATCAATGCCCGGGAAACGAATTTTGCTGGCAAATGTTGTGCGCGGATCAATTACTGCAACATCAATATCCAGTGCGGCGGCTATTTTGACCATAGCCTGAGTAATATGGACGGCGCCGATAATCATCAATTTCAGGGGTTGCTCTAGTATTTGGGTAAAAACAACCTGCCCTCCCTGCTCGCGAAGTTTGCTTTTGGCGGCGTTATTATTGCCCAAGGCAAAAATTGTTTTGCCCGTTGTGCAATCGGTGGTCAGAACCACTGGCTCCTTAGCAGTCAGGATATTATCCATAAAGGGTAATTTTTCTGAAATGGATTCGACCAACACCCGCACCCGGCCACCACAGGAAAGGCCCACTTCCCATGCCTGATCATTGCTGACACTGAATTCCAGCATTCGTGGTTCTTTGGATGACATGACTTCGCTGGCGGCCTGTATTACTGCCCCTTCTATGCAACCGCCGGAAACTGATCCTTCGATTGCTCCCTGATCATCTACAATCATCATGCTGCCCGTGGGCCTTGGTGATGACCCCCAGGTTTCAACGACAGTGGCAATGGCTACCCCACGTCCCGCCTCATGCCAGTCTTTAATATTTTGCCAAATTGGCTTCCAGTCCGAGCTCATAACATCAATTTTAGTCAAAAATCACCAGAGTGCAAGGATGCTATTCAGACCATACCGCCAATTCATTGCCACTTGGTTCGGTAAAGTGAAACCGCCGACCGCCGGGAAAGTCGAATATGTCCACAATAATCTTGCCACCTGCCTCTTTTACACTGGCCAGAGTTGCTTCCAGATTTTCACTATATAAAACAATCAGAGCAGCTCCTCCTGATCTTAAAGATTTCAATTCAGACTGAAAAAAGCCACCGTCGGTTCCCTGCCCCGAAAAAGCAGTATAATCCGGGCCATAATCCATAAATTCCCAGCCGAACACCTTAGTAAAAAAAGTTTTAGTAGCCGTGAGATCATGGGCGGGAAATTCGACATAGTTTATTTTGTGATGATTTGACATTTGGTAATATCCTCTATTACTTCATGCTATTATAACATGTTCAAAATAGCAGTATCAAATTTAAAGCTATCCGTAGTTACCCTTATATTCCATACTAATATCTACTCTGGTATAGGGAGTATCTTCTCTGGATTCCACTTGAACAAACCCATATTTTTCATATAGAGCTATAGCCGGTTTCAGAATTGCATTGGTTTCCAGATAAAGCTTATTCCCGCCACGTGCATGAAAGCGATCAATAATAATTTCCATGAGTTTTCCACCTATTCCAAGGCCCTGAGCTTTGGACCGCACGCCCATTTTGGTGAGCTCATATTCCCCTTCACCCTTATATTTCAGTCCAGCGGCACCCAATACCTCACCCTTAACCAGGGCAAAATAAATTTCACCACCCTCAGCGAGAATATATTTTTCCGGATTTTCCAGTGTTTTGCCATCTGCCGCTTCCATTGAGAAATATTTTTCCACCCATTCAATATTAATGTCATACCAGTCTTTGCGGTATTTAACGTGAAAAGGTACAATTTCAACTTCTGGTTTCTGCATTGTTGCGTTATAGCTTTGATAACGTTGATAGAAATTCTTCGTGCGCAAATTTTCTTCAAAATCATCTAGGGCCAATAAAAGATCATTTTGGGATTCTTGCCGCAAATCATAAATTACTTTATGAGTAATCTTCCACATGGGCAGGAGTTTCTCAACCAACTCTTCCCCCTTTGACGTTAGATATACAATACGGCTTCGGGCATCTTCCCCGACCTTCATTTCCACAATGTTATTTTCCGAAAGCTGTTTTACTGTTTGGGAAATAGCCGAATGGGTCAATATTGAGATTTTCTGAAGTTCGGCAATGGTAAGGCCATTCATCTGATGTAACGCAAAGACAACCGGAAAATGACGAACCCGAAACTCCAGTCCGGCTTCCTTATATATCTTCTCCATATCAGTACCAAGCAAATCATAAACTCGCCTTAGTCTGGTGCCGATGCCAAGATTGCTAAATAATTCTTCACCCATTAGTCATCTCCTTAATTTACATTAATACTTATATAACTACTAATATAAATTATTTAAGGGTCTTAAAAAAAATTATGTTTGAGTGATAATACTTCATAGAATAGAATGAAATTAACTGAGGAGTCCCCATGCAGACCGCTAACCTTTATGCCCTGTTCCAGTCTAGATTTCCTACCGATTTAAGCAAAGTTTTCTTACAACAAGAGGATGGAGGAAATCTTACATATGGGGAGATAGACCAATTTTCGGCCAAACTGGTTGCAATCTTAAAAGCGCGAAATATAAACAAAGGCGACCGTATATTGGTGCAGGTGGATAAATCCATGGATGCGGTATGCCTTTATTTGGCGTGCCTGCGCGTTGGTGCCGTTTATCTTCCGATGAATACGGCTTATACTCCGGCTGAAATAAACTATTTTACCAAGGATGCCAGACCAGCCCTAATGGTTGGCGATTTCGTATCTCAGGAAATCCCCAATCTGACTTTGGACGCCCTGAGCCGGGAGGTCAAAAACTCTGAACCGCACTACCCTGTTGAGCAAATGGAAAAGGATGACCTAGCGGCAATTCTCTATACTTCCGGCACTACGGGCCGATCAAAGGGGGCTATGCTCAGCCATGACAATCTCAGCAGTAACGCATTAACCTTATATGAAATCTGGCATTGGCAACAGGATGATGTGTTGCTCCATGCCCTGCCAATATTCCATGTGCATGGGCTGTTTGTTGCCCTTCATTGTGCCTTGCTTGGTGGCTCCACCGTCTGGTTCCTGCCGCGTCTTGATGTGGATGCCCTGATCCGCCTGATACCGAAATCAACGGTTCTGATGGGCGTGCCGACCTTTTATACCCGCCTGTTGGCCCATGAGAAATTTGACAAGGCTCTATGCCGGAATATGCGGCTGTTCATATCCGGTTCGGCCCCGTTGCTTGAAGAAACTTTTCATCAGTTTGAGACCCTCACCGACCAGCGCATATTGGAACGATACGGTATGACAGAGGCGGGCATGATCACTTCTAACCCTTATGATGGTGAACGCATCGCAGGAACAGTCGGGCCAGCCCTGCCGGATGTTACGGTTCGCATTTGCGACAGCCAAGGCAATGAGCTGCCCCACGGCGAAATTGGCAGTCTGGAATATAAAGGCCCGAACCTGTTTCAGGGCTATTGGGAAATGCCGGAAAAAACCGCCGAGGAAATACGCCCGGACGGATTTTTTATCTCCGGCGATATGGCCATATCAGATGAGCAGGGCCGAATTTCCATTGTTGGACGGTCCAAAGATCTGATTATCTCCGGCGGGTTCAATATCTACCCCAAAGAAATTGAAAGTGCCATCGACCTGTTGCCCGAAGTGTTGGAAAGCGCAGTAATCGCCTGCCCTCACCCTGATCTTGGCGAAGCCGTGGTTGCTGTGATTGTCAGGCAAGATAATTCTGCCCTCACCGAGCCGGATATTCCAGGTCAGCTAACGGATCAACTGGCCCGCTTCAAACTACCGCGCAAGATTATCTTCATGGAAGCCCTGCCCAGAAATACTATGGGCAAAGTCCAGAAGAATATCCTGCGGCAGAGTTATAGTGATCTGTTTACTTGTAAGTCGGGTTAACCTTTGACTTGCCGCGTTGATTAAGCAGACGCAGGCGCAGGGCGTTCAGCTTGATAAAGCCAGCCGCATCACGCTGATCATAGACCTGATCTTCTTCAAAGGTTACATGTTCCATAGAATATAAGGATTGCGGTGATTTACGTCCCACCAGATGAACGCCACCTTTATACAGCTTCAGCCGCACAGTGCCGCTCACATGTTCCTGTGATTTATCAATCAGAGCTTGCAGCATTTCCCGCTCTGGCGAGAACCAGAAGCCGTTATATATCAGCTCAGCATATTTGGGCATCAATTCATCTTTTAAATGCATGGCACCACCGTCAAGGGTAATGCTTTCAATGCCCCGGTGCGCCGTAAGCAGGATTGTGCCGCCCGGCGTCTCGTAAATACCCCGAGACTTCATACCGACAAAACGGTTCTCCAGCAGATCAAGACGGCCAATGCCAATGGCCCCGCCCAATTCGTTGAGTTTGGTCAGGATAGTTGCTGGCGACATAGTCACCCCATCAATGGCAACCGCATCACCCTTGGCAAAATCGATTTCAATATAGGTCGCCTTGTCAGGCGCATCTTCGGGGGCGACTATGCGGTTATAGACATATTCCGGGCTTTCCTGCCACGGGTCTTCCAGCAGTTTGCCCTCGCTTGAGGTATGCAGAAGATTGGCATCCACAGAAAAAGGGGCTTCACCGCGTTTGTCTTTGGCCACGGGAATTTGATTTTTTTCCGCATAATCGATCAATTTGGTCCGGCTGTTCAGATCCCATTCCCGCCACGGGGCAATCACCTTGATGTCGGGATTTAGTGCGTAATAACCTAGCTCAAAACGCACCTGATCATTGCCTTTGCCGGTGGCACCGTGACAGACCGCATCGGCACCTACTTCTCGGGCAATTTCAATCTGACGCTTGGCAATCAGCGGACGGGCGATAGATGTGCCGAGCAGATACACGCCTTCATAAAGCGCATTGGCGCGAAACATGGGAAAAACATAGTCAGCAACAAATTCTTCGCGCAGGTCTTCAATATAGATTTCCTTGACCCCGAACATCTCGGCCTTTTTGCGGGCTGGCTCAAGTTCCTCTCCCTGTCCCAGATCAGCGGTAAAGGTCACAACTTCGCAGTCGTAAGTGTCCCGCAACCATTTCAGGATGATGGAAGTATCAAGGCCGCCTGAATAGGCCAAAACAACTTTGTTGATTTCTTTGGGCATTATTTTTTCCTACTGCTAAATTTCACGCGCAGTATAGGCAAAAGAAAGATGGACGCAACTATCTTATGGCCTAGCGGCCGTTGACCAGATCGGCATAGTCTTTAATCATGGTCTTGCAGACATCCCCAACCTCAAAATTATAGGGGCCAATTTCACAAAGCGGCGTCACTTCGGCGGCGGTTCCGGTCAGAAACGCCTGCTCGAAATCTGCCATTTCGTCTGGGAAAATAGCCCGCTCCACTATCTCAAACCCGCGTTTTCTGGCTAGCCCCATTACAGTCCGGCGGGTAATGCCATCAAGGAAACAATCAGGCGTTGGGGTATGCAATACGCCCTCCTTCAGAAAAAAGATATTGGCGCCTGTGGCTTCGGCAACCTGGCCCCGGTAGTCGAGCATCAATGCATCATCATAGCCATTAGCCGCCGACGCATCCTTGCACAGAGAAGCAATCATATACAGACCAGCCGCCTTGGCATGAACAGGCTCGGTTTCAGGCGAAGGCCGTTTCCATTTGGCAATTTCCAGACGCAGCCCTTTATGAAGTGCCTCTTCACCGAAATAGGGCGGCCATTCCCAGGCAGCAACGGCAAAATGAATTTTGGATCCCTTGGTGGCAACACCCATCATTTCTGACCCGCGCCAGGCGACCGGACGCACGTAAGCATCAACAAGTCCATTGGCCTTAACCACATCAATGGCGGCCTGATCAATTTCCTCCACAGAATAGGGGTTTTCAAAACCCAGCATCCGGCCAGACTGGATCAGTCGCTCTGAATGTTCCCGCAATTTGAATATTTTCCCGCCGTAAGCTTTCTGGCCTTCAAAAACACTGCTGGCATAGTGAAGCGCATGGGTTAGAATATGGACTTTAACATCGCGCCAGTTTATCAGTTCGCCGTTATACCAGATGACGCCATCACGGTCGTCGTAATTTGCAGATGACATTTGTACCCTCTATTAAATATAATATCAAAAAAAGCCGAAAATATTATTTATAACCCTAAACATACTAAGTATATTTAATAATATTACACATAATACTTGATATGAGTAACATTATAATTTAAATATGTCAACATGACTGACATATTTTTTGATGTGGAAAAACACTCTGATCACCAGAAGTTTCTTAAAGGTATGGAGCTACTGTATTTCGCCTATCGCGATTTTATCAGTTGGCCTGATGATGTGTTGCAAACCCTTGGCTTTGGACGCGCCCATCATAGGGTTTTGCATTTTGTTGGCCGCAATCCGGGGCTGAAGGTGGCCGAGCTTCTGAAACTGCTCAACATCACCAAGCAAAGCTTGTCACGGGTGCTGAGTACTCTGGTTGAGAAAGGCCATATCCGCCAGGATATTGGCGCACAAGACCGCAGGCAACGTCTGCTCTATCTTACCGATCAGGGAAAAATACTGTTGAACAAGGTTGCCGAGCATCAAAAAGACCATATGTTAAAGGCTTTCAACAATGCCGGTACTCAGTCAGTAGAAGGATTCTGGCATGTGCTGTCGGCCCTGATCGCCGATGAAAACCGCGATGATATACTATCACAAATTAACCGGGATATGGGTGAATGAACATCAAGTAACTCTGACCCCTTGATAGGAATACCTCAGACTCTGACCCCATCGATCTACATCGATTACCACTTCGGAGTGGAATCCACCTTCTATTTGGTTATTTTTTCTTTTTAATCTTAGATTGCTTACGTTTCTCCACTTCCTTCCTAACTTCTTCCGGTGATGGAGTGATCAAGAATAAACCAACTGAACATAGAATTACACCAATTCGGAAACTTACTATATCAGAAAAGCTAATAATATCTAAACTTGAATATTCTTCAACAACATATACACATAATATTATCACTAATATTAGAGCGATTATCCTTCTTAAAACTAATGGCATTTTCAGCATTTCTAGTTCCTAGAATTCAATAACATAAAGACATAACTGGAATCAGGGGATCAGAGTCACTTGATCCCTGAAAAGCTGTAAAATCAGCCGAATAATAGCCAATGAATGGCTAACCCGCCAGTTCTTTTGATCTTTTGTGGGCCGCGCGGACGGCCTTGGTCATCAGTTTCGCCAGCCCATCCTCCGCCATAAGCACATTTAACGCCGCCTCGGTTGTGCCATTGGGGCTGGTGACATTAATTCTGAGCTGTGTCGCATCCTGATCCGACTGCTCGAGCAAAGCCCCCGCACCGCAGATGGTGTGCATGGCGAGTTTTTTTGCCAGTTCCCCATCAAGCCCGATGGCTTCCCCGGCCCCGGCCAGGGCTTCCACCAGATGAAAGACGTAAGCCGGACCGCTGCCCGATACGGCGGTGACCGCATCAATCAGGTC
>JAJFIP010000232.1 GCA_021774875.1 Emcibacter sp. | reverse complement strand
CTATATATGACTATACTCGTATCCAGTCGTCGCCTTTCCGCGTAACCCATACGCCCCTTTACCTTCTCCCCACTTGCCCATGAGCGGCTTTCTCTTCTCTCTGTTTTTGATTTCCCTCCACACCATTGGTGTGGGTGAAACATACGTCCCCTTCAACCAACTCGAAATCACCTGCCTGTTTCTTTTTCTGGCGCTGTCCTGCCTGCTGTTTTCCCTTCTTGATCGGAAACACGTCAACGAAGAAGCCCATTCCGACTTTGCAGGATCGATTTGGCTCGGCCTATTATTCGTCTGGGGTGCCATCGGGTTTTTCTATTCGGTGCGACCGGATATGAGTTTCGAGTTTATAGCAAAATACTTAACCGGTATCGCACTTCTGCTATTTCTCCACCGGACCCTTCGAACCTTAGAGCAAATACGAAAGTTGTTCTGGCTACTAACCGCCATCGCTGCTCTTCAAGGGGTGATGAGCTGGATCTTTCAAGTTTACTTTCCAACGGTCAATACCACGATCAATTTTGTTTTTATCAACTCTAACTTCCGTGCCGGTTACCTGCTGTTTCCCCTCGCCATGTCTGCCACCCTGTTTCTCACCGAGTCCGAAAAAACACGGAAAGGAATCGCCTGGTTTCTATTTGTTTTAATCTGGGCTCAATTGGGATTCACCAATTCACGCGGAGCTCATATTGCCGCAGCCGTTATGATGATCCTCCTCGTTTGGGCCTTGGTCAAAAATGATGACAAAAAATATGCCGGGTTGCTCCTGCTCGGATTGGGAATTGGACGTCTATTATTCCACCTGCTTTTTTTGAATCTCGGAGGTGGGCAGGAAGACTCTTCCTTCGGTGAAGCTGCAGCGGCTACATCCTCATTTTTTTACCGCCAACTATTTTGGGATGGAGCCCTCCAGATTTTTTCACAATATCCGCTCACCGGCTCAGGTCCCAGGACCTTTTCCGCACTATTTCCTTACCAGATACCCTTTCCAATTTCGCCCATCGATCCTCCCATTGTTTTACCCGCACCCCATGCGCACAACCTTTACTTGCAAACATTATCAGATATGGGATTGATCGGATTTGGCTTGCTCTTAACAACATTTTTTTCTTTCTTCAAAGGGCTTCTCTCGTTTTACCGAAAAAACCAGCGAGTGGAGATTGTATTCGCCCTGGGACTCATGATTGGCATGGCAGGTTACCTGACCCACAGCCTGGTCGAGACGATGTGGCCCTCTCCCTATTTTTTATTCACTCTGGTGATCTGTTTTGGATCGGCTCAAGCATTGATCGCAACCGGTTCTCCCTCTAAACCAAAAGACGGTACCCGAAAGACCTGGATCATTCTCGCTATCCTGGTTCTTTTGATTGGAGCAGCCGTCTTATGGATCACCTTCAGTTACTCACAAAAACTGCTCGTTGCCGGCTCTGACGACAACAGCACTGAAGAAAGATTACATATGACTGAGGAGGCCAGTGCACTTTGCCCAATGTGCGACCTTCCTTACATCTACCGCGCCTATATTTTCGCCAACCTCTATGAGAAAACAAGCGACCCTGTTTTTCGAAATAAGGCGGAACTGGCATTGGGGGAAATCCGGGACCAAGTCATCCCATCATCAGAAGCAATTTATTTACAAGGACTTATTTTTGAAGTGGGAGAAGACTATGCTCTGGCGATGAAGCAATACCTGCATTATTATCGAGTGGGAAATCAACCGCATCTTTTGATGAATGCGTTTAACAGAATCAGGGAGAAAAAACAGAGAAAAGCTCCTGCCAAAAAGTGAACCAGACTCCTTCTCCTTTAGGTCGGCTTATAAATTCAGTACAATATTCAGGTAAACGGCTCTCTGCAGACGGCATCCTGATGTTAGCCTGGCAACAGCTCACAAAATCCTTTTATTTTCTTGAATTGCTAAAAGAAACGAGTTTCTATAAAGTTTAACTCTCTCAATTTCGATACGTTCAATAGCGTCCACCCAAACCAAGAACCTGCCCAATGAAAATCGGTATTACTGGAGCAAGCGGTCAAATTGGCTGGCATCTGCAATGTTATCTGGCCTCTCAAAATGAAGAGGATGTTGTCCTTGCGGATCGAGCGACGTTTTCAAATCCTGACTCGCTGGATGCGTTTGTACGGGACCTGGATATCCTGATTCACCTGGCAGGAGTCAATCGGGGCGAGTCGGAAGAAATCGAGACCGTCAACCGGCAACTGGCAGAGCAGTTGATCGATGCGCTGATGCGAACCGACGCCAAACCTCATCTCGTATTTTCGTCATCCATTCATCGGGATCGCCACACAGCTTATGGCAATGCCAAACGCTTCTGTGCCGAACGGTTTGCACAATGGTCAAAAGAATCGAGCGGTGAATTCACCAATGTGATTCTGCCTCATGTATTCGGTGAGCATGGCAAACCTTTGTATAACTCCGTCGTCCATACATTTTGCCATCAGATCGCGAACGGAGATCAACCTGAAATCATCAACGACGAGACCCTTTTTCTGGTGCACGCTCAAAAGGTGGCTGAACAACTACTTGCGGCTGGACGTTCCAAATCCAAAAGCCAATTAACGGTCGACGGCGAAAAAACCCTGGTATCCGAGCTACTCGCCCGGCTCAATAAACTTTCCGAAACTTATCAGCAGAATATTGTGCCTGACCTGCGCGACCCTCAGACGCTGGCACTGTTTAATACTTACCGGTCTTACCTTTATCCCAGCCATTTCCCGCTAGACCTCACACGGCACAGCGATAACCGCGGTGATTTATTTGAACTGGTCAAGGAACTCAACGGCGGACAGGTATTTGTTTCCACCACCAAACCGGGGATAACGCGCGGCAACCATTTTCACTCTCGCAAGTTCGAGCGTTTTATTGTATTAAAAGGTTCGGCGACTATATGCATC
>JAJFIP010000231.1 GCA_021774875.1 Emcibacter sp. | reverse complement strand
ATGGCGGATGATTTCCCGGTCCTTGCAGGTTCCCGGTTCCCCCTCATCGGCATTAACCACCAGATAATGGGGGCGGCCATCGGATTGCCGTGGCATGAATGACCATTTCAATCCAGTCGGGAAACCAGCACCGCCACGACCACGCAAGCCGGATGATTTCATTTCATCAATGATCCAGTCACTGCCTTTTTCCATCAATTCCCTGGTGCCCTTCCAGTCACCACGTTCTTTAGCGGCATCAAGGCCATAGCTTTGATAGCCATACAGGTTGGTAAAGATACGGTCTTTATCTGCAAGCATTATTCCTGGCCTCCCTGCATACTGCAAAATTCCTTTAACGTGGTTGGCCCACCCTGAGGTGCGGATTTATGCCGGTCAGTGGTTTGTGGTCCGGCAACAGGAAGTTTGCCGCTTTTTATGGCTTGGATAAATTTTCGGGTGCTGTCACTATTCAGATCTTCATAATAATTTTTCTTGTAGGCTATCACCGGCGCATTAACACAGGCACCAGCACATTCCACTTCAAGAAGTGTGAATTCTCCATCTTTAGTAGTTTCACCAAAATCAATCCCCAATTCCTGTTTGCAGGCGGCAACCACATCGTCAGAACCTCGTAGCCAACAGGGTGTGGTGGTACAAACTTCAATTACGTGTTTGCCCACGGGCTTCATATTATACATGGTATAAAAAGTGGCCACTTCATGCACTCTGATATATGGCATATCCATCATATCAGCGATATATTCCATAACCGGAACCGAAACCCAGCCGTTATTTTGTTCCTGTGCACGGGTAAGCAAGGGCATCACGCCACTTTGCTGACGGTTGGCAGGATATTTAGCCAACTGCCCCTCAGCCCAAGCCATATTTTCAGCAGTAAAGGCAAAATTTTCCGCATTTCTTACACTGATGTTCATCGGTCAACTTCTCCGAACACTATATCAAAAGAACCCATCAAGGCGGGAATATCAGCAAGCATATGACCCCGGGCCACATGATCCATCGCTTGCAAGTGAGCATATCCTGGCGAGCGTATTTTGCAGCGATAGGGTTTGTTGCTGCCGTCCGAAACCAGATAAACACCAAATTCGCCCTTGGGTGCCTCAACTGCGGCATAAACTTCACCCTCGGGGACTTTAAATCCTTCGGTATAGAGTTTGAAATGCTGAATCAGGGCTTCCATGGATGTTTTGATGCTGGCACGTCGGGGCGGCGTCACCGTATGATCTGCAGACAGAACATCACCGCCCGGCATTTTTTCAATGCATTGGCGAATGATTTTTATACTCTGATACATTTCTTCTATCCGCAAAACAAACCGATCATAACAATCACCATTTTTGCCGACAACCACATCAAAATCCATGTCATTATAGGCATCGTAAGGCTGTGCTTTACGTAAATCCCACGGAATATTTGAGCCGCGCAACATGGCCCCGGTAAAGCCAAGCGCATAACATTCTTCGGCAGTAACTTTGCCAATATCAACATTGCGCTGTTTAAATATTCTATTCTCCGTCACCAGAGTTTCAATATCATCCATGGTGCCGGGAAAATGATCGCACCAGCGCAGAATATCATCAGCAAGACCCTCGGGCAGATCCTGATGAACGCCGCCGGGCCTGAAATAATTGGCATGAAGCCGCGCCCCACACACCCGTTCATAAAATTCCATCAGCAGTTCACGTTCTTCAAAACCCCAGAGAATCGGAGTCAAGGCCCCCACATCCATACCGTGGGCAGTCACATTCATGATGTGATTAAGAATACGGCCAATCTCGGCGTAGAGAACCCGAATATATTGTCCTCGCTCCGGCACCTCCAGCCCGATAAGTTTTTCAATGGCAAGACAAAAAGCATGTTCCTGATTCATTGGCGAGACATAATCAAGCCGATCAAAATAAGGGATGGCCTGAAGATAGGTTTTATTCTCGATCAGTTTTTCTGTGCCCCGATGCAGCAATCCGATGTGGGGATCAGCCCGTTCCACCACCTCACCATCAAGTTCCAGAATCAGTCGCAACACACCATGAGCCGCAGGATGTTGAGGCCCAAAGTTAATATTGTAATTCTTAATATCTACTTCTGCCATATGCTGTCTTCCTGCCCCTTTGCATCTGGTTCTGCTTCTGGCAAAATATATTTTGCCCCTTCCCAGGGACTCATGAAATCAAAGTCACGGAATTCCTGTTGTAAGTTAACTGGCTCGTAGACTACCCGCTTTTCCTCTTCGCTGTAACGCAGCTCAACATATCCGCTCAGGGGAAAATCCCGTCTAAGGGGATGGCCCTGAAAGCCATAATCAGTGAGCAGCCGACGCAAATCAGGATGACCATCAAACATGACGCCATACATGTCCCACACTTCACGCTCATACCAGTTGGCACAAGGAAATACGCCGACAACAGAAGGGATCGGATTTTCATCATCGGCCTGAGTCTTGATTCTGACGCGGATGTTATGCTTCAGGCTAAGAATGTGGTAAACCACATCAAATCGTTTGCGTCTTTCAGGATAGTCCACACCACAAATATCAGTGAGCTGGACGAATTTGAAGATGGCCTCATCCCGCAATGTCGTCAGAATACTGACAATTTTGTCCGATCGGGCAGTGATGGTCAACTCACCGTTCGCAACCACATATTCATGCACTTCATTCTCGAGGATCTTTACAATGACCTGACCCATCTCGTTGAGTGTATCCTGATTACTCATATCATTCCTTACCTGTCCAGTGCAGTGGTTCGGCGAATCTTCTTCTGAAGCTGCAAAATGCCATAAACCAATGCTTCCGCTGTGGGTGGACAGCCGGGAACATAAATATCAACGGGAACAATTCTGTCACAACCGCGCACAACAGAATAAGAATAATGATAATATCCACCACCATTGGCACAACTGCCCATGGAAATCACATAACGCGGCTCAGCCATCTGATCATATACTTTGCGCATGGCAGGTGCCATTTTATTGGTCAGGGTACCTGCCACAATCATAACATCCGACTGACGGGGGGAAGCACGCGGGGCAAACCCCATGCGTTCCACATCATAACGCGGCATACTGGAATGCATCATTTCAACCGCACAGCAGGCCAGACCAAATGTCATCCACCACAAGGATCCGGTACGTGCCCATGCAATCACATCATCAAGACTCGCCACCACGAAACCCTTGTCGGAGAGATCATCTGAAAGTGATTTAAAATAGATATCCTGATCCGTGGCAGGCAGATTTTCAGCCGTTGGCATATTCACTCCCATTGCTTATTCCCATTCCAGGGCCCCCTTCTTCCATTCGTAAATAAATCCGATGGTAAGCACGCCCAGAAAAATCATCATGGACACAAAACCCAACATACCGATTTTACCAAGTGATATTGCCCAGGGAAACAGAAAAGCGACCTCAAGGTCAAAAATGATAAACAGGATTGCCACCAGATAGAAGCGGACATCAAAGGGCTTGCGTGCACTGTCAAAAGCCTCAAATCCGCATTCATAGGCCGACAGCTTTTCCGTATCCGGTTTCTGCTCAACGATCAACATGGGCAGCACTATAAATATGCAGGATAATATTATGGCAATGAAAAAGAAAATCAGAATTGGAAGATATTCGAATAGCAATTCGTTCATCTGTGCACAATCCCTTTTATAATTAAATTATCACGGGCATAATCCACGTCACTGCCCTCCCTGATTTAATAGCCCGAAGTGAAGCAAAAGGCCAATGCTTTTTTTGGAAAAACCGTTACATGCAATTAATAGTATATTGCATTGAAATACGGGGAAAGTGGCGGGAGTGACGGGACTCGAACCCGCGACCTCTGGCGTGACAGGCCAGCGCTCTAACCAACTGAGCTACACCCCCCCAGATAGAACTGAGGTGTGGGACTGATTTAAGGCATTCACCCGATCCAGTCAAGCGGCTATTGTCAAATTCAGCTAATTAAACACTGCCAAACTAAGCCACTGTAATATTTAAAAAAATGGTGGGCGATGAGAGACTCGAACTCCCGGCATCTTCGGTGTAAACGAAGCGCTCTACCAACTGAGCTAATCGCCCCATTTTTAAAATAACATTATGCCTGTAACATAACGTGGAAGCATGTCTACAGACAGAATGAAGATATGTAAAGCATAAAAAAAAAGACGGTTAGGGGTTTTCCACCTAACCGTCTTTTTTCAATAAGAAATTTATTTATTTACGGCGTCTTTAAGGCCTTTACCGGCTTTAAATTTTGGCTGCTTTGACGCAGGAATTTGAATTTTTTCACCGGTGCGTGGGTTGCGGCCTTCGCTGGCAGCACGTTGCGCAACGCTAAATGTTCCAAATCCTACCAGACGTACGGCATCCCCCCCTGACAAGGCATCTGAAATAGATGATAATACGCCATCTACAGCAGAAGCGGCATCTACTTTTGAAAAGCCCGACGTGGCTGCTACGGCGGCGACTAGATCGTTTTTGTTCACTGTCTTCCCCTTATATGTAAGTATCACTGAATTGGTTAAAAGTGAGTGCAGTGTAGACGCCGTTTTTTGTTTCGTCAAAGGGAAAACCTCACAAATCCGCGGTTTTTTAAACAAAGATTACTTGACATTGAAATAACTTTGTTTTTTGGCATTAAAAAAGCACTCAACTTGTGCAGAAGAGTGCTTTATCGCCAGGAATGAGTGAATATAAGATCAAATCTCAATGACGAACCGGATCCTCAAATCCAGATTCGGACTGATCTTTGACAAGATTGGCCACTGTTTCCACATCTTCTGGGGCAATGGGAATTAGTGATTCTGCCAGAGCAACTTTCAATACTTCATGCACCTTGCTCACCGGAATGATTTTAAGACCACGACTGACGTTGTCAGGAATATCCGCGAGATCTTTCATATTCTCTTCGGGGATGAGTACGGTTTTGATGCCACTTCTGAGAGCCGCAAGTAATTTTTCCTTAAGACCGCCGATGGGTAACACTCGGCCCCGCAGACTAATTTCGCCGGTCATTGCCACATCGCGCTGCACAGGATTATTGGTCAAAACAGACACAATAGAAGTAATCATGCCCACACCCGCTGATGGACCGTCTTTCGGTGTCGCCCCTTCTGGTAAATGGATGTGAATATCGGTTTTATCAAATGTGTTTGGCTGAATACCGAATTGCACGGCGCGGGAACGAACGTAACTCATGGCAGCCTGAATAGATTCCTTCATCACATCACCCAGCTTGCCGGTAATGGTAACTTTGCCCTTCCCGGGGGATATAATGGCTTCGATCTGCAGGATCACGCCGCCCACTTCAGTCCAGGCCAGACCAGTTGTCACACCAACCATATCCTCATCTTCCAGCTCACCAAAAATAAACCGTTTGATGCCGCCATATTTTTTCAGATTACGACAGGTGATCTTCACTGATTTGACCTTGCCCAGAACTATTTCCTTAACCGCCTTGCGGATAAGTTTGGCAATTTCTCTTTCCAGATTTCTAACCCCTGCTTCACGGGTATAACAACGGATAACTTCCCTTAGGGCTCCGTCAGAAATAGACCATTCATCATTATTCAGACCATGATCTTTCATCTGTTTAGAGATCAGATGCCGCTTGGCAATTTCAACTTTTTCATCCTCGGTATAGCCGGAAAGATTGATAACTTCCATGCGATCCAGAAGCGGTTGGGGGATATTCAAGGTATTGGCCGTTGTGACAAACATCACATTGGACAGATCATAATCGACTTCCAGATAATGATCATTGAACTTTCCGTTCTGTTCAGGATCGAGAACTTCCAACAGTGCCGAAGACGGGTCACCCCTGAAGTCATTGCCCATTTTATCAATTTCATCCAACAGGAACATGGGATTGCTTGATTTGGCTTTTTTCATGCTCTGGATAACTTTTCCGGGCATTGAGCCAATGTAAGTACGGCGATGGCCGCGAATTTCGGCCTCGTCACGCACGCCGCCAACGGAAAAGCGCACAAAATTCCGCCCTGTTGCCCGGGCTATGGATTTACCCAGAGAGGTTTTACCCACGCCGGGCGGCCCGACCAGACAAAGAATTGGTCCTTTGATTTTTTTGGTTCTTTGCTGAACTGCAAGATATTCCAGAATACGTTCTTTGACTTTTTCCAGACCGTAATGATCCTCATTAAGAATATCTTCGGCCTTGACCAGAGTAACCTTGGTTTTGCTGTTTTTATTCCACGGCACTGACAACATCCAGTCAAGATAGTTGCGCACCACTGTCGCTTCAGCTGACATAGGACTCATGGATTTGAGCTTTTTCAGCTCACTAAGGGACTTATCACGCGCCTCCCTGGTTAATTTTGTCGACTTGATTTTGTCTTCAAGTTCGGCAATCTCATCCTTGGTTTCATCAGATTCACCGAGCTCTTTCTGAATGGCTTTCATCTGTTCATTCAGATAATATTCCCGCTGGGTCTTCTCCATCTGATTTTTTACCCGGTGACGGATTTTCTTTTCCACCTTTAGTACGCCGATCTCACCTTCCATAACAGAGTAAATCTTTTCAAGACGTGATATGATAGAAGAATTTTCCAGAAGTTCCTGCTTGGAAGATATTGTAAGTGACAGATATGATGCCACAACATCGGATAATTTTACCGGGTCTTCAATCTGACTTACTGAGCTCTGAACTTCTGAAGGGATTTTCTTATTTACTTTGATATATTGCTCAAACTGCTTGATCACAGACCCCATCAGGCCCCGCAGTTCCTTTGACTCATTCACAGCCGGGTCATCAGCCTCGGCTTCAGCTTCAAAAAACTCATCATTATCAAGATAACGGATGATTTTTGCCCGCTCCGATCCCTCCACCAGAACTTTTACCGTACCGTCAGGAAGTTTGAGAAGCTGTAAAATAACTGCCACCGTACCCACTGTGTAAATATCATCTGTGGTCGGATCATCGTCATTGGCATCTTTCTGGGAAACAAGAAGAATTTTCTTGTCGTTGCTCATCACATCTTCCAACGCCTTGACTGATTTTTCCCGTCCGACGAAAAGCGGCACTATCATATATGGAAATACCACAATGTCTCTTAAGGGAAGTACGGGATATGTAATGCTCATCGGGTCGTCCATTCATTGGCTTTATTTACTAACACTTAAACTGAATTTAAGCATACAACGCCCTTATTCAAGGGCTTCTATAGAATTATTATATACTTTAAAGCCTCTGGCCAAAGTCCCTGAATACTATATTACATCACAGTGCAGATAATGGTGAAATCAAGCACCCGCAGTGGCACCGGCTTCACCCTTTTTATTTTTGGTATAGATATAGAGCGGTTGAGTTTTACCCTTGACCACATCGGCATTAACCATCACTTCGCCAACACCTTCAAGACCGGGTAATTCGAACATGGTATCAAGTAGAATATCTTCCATGATCGACCGTAGTCCCCTGGCGCCAGTTTTTCTGATAATAGCTTTTTTAGCAATTTCAAGCAGGGCGCCATCGGTGAAATTCAATTCCACGTCTTCCATAGAGAACAAACGCTGATACTGTTTAACCAGTGCATTCTTCGGAAGGCTGAGGATTTGTACAAGAGCATCTTCATCCAGATCCGTCAAAGTTGCCAGCACGGGCAAGCGACCAACAAATTCTGGAATCAGACCGAAATGAAGCAGATCATCCGGTTCCAGATCTGAAAGAACCTCACCAATCTTGCGATCATCATCCGGTGCAACATTTGCCCCAAATCCAATTGACTTGCCCTCAAGGCGGTGAGCAATAATCTTATCCAGTCCTGCAAATGCCCCGCCACAGAGAAACAGGATATTTGTAGTATCCACCTGCAGAAATTCCTGTTGGGGATGTTTGCGTCCACCCTGAGGCGGTACGCTTGCCACTGTACCTTCCATGATTTTTAAGAGTGCCTGCTGCACGCCTTCCCCTGATACATCACGGGTGATGGAGGGATTATCAGATTTACGGCTGATTTTATCGACTTCATCAATATAGACAATACCGCGCTGGGCATCTTCAACATTATATTCTGCGGCCTGAAGCAGTTTAAGAATAATATTTTCCACATCTTCACCCACATATCCGGCTTCGGTTAATGTGGTGGCATCGGCCATGGTGAAGGGAACATCCAGAATACGAGCCAGAGTCTGAGCAAGAAGTGTCTTGCCACAGCCTGTGGGGCCAAGCAGAAGAATATTGGATTTAGCCAGTTCAACTTCATCATCTTCTGTAGAATGCTGCAGGCGTTTATAATGGTTATGAACGGCAACGGAAAGCACCTTCTTGGCCTGATCCTGACCGATTACGTAATCACCTAATACTTTCATAATATCAGCGGGTGTTGGAACACCGTCCCCGGTCTTGGTCAGGGTGGTTTTATTCTCCTCGCGGATGATATCCATGCAAAGCTCAACGCATTCGTCACAAATAAAAACCGTCGGTCCCGCAATCAGTTTTTTTACTTCATGCTGACTTTTGCCACAGAAAGAGCAGTAGAGTGTATTTTTGCTGTCGCCCGACTTTGATTTCGTCATAAAGTATCTATTCCTAAAATTTCCATATATATGCTACCCTGACTATACTGTGAATCTCAATGGATTTCTTGCCAGATCATCATATTTTTTGACTTTTCCTTAAAGTGATCATTAATAAGTCATACCAATATATTTATTTGCCAAAATACATTAACCTACTTTAACGCGATTGTAGCAAAAAACTAGAAAACAATTAATTAACAAAAATGATTAATAATAAAATAATCTCTTGTCTATTTATCTTTATTTTCTGCTGATGGTCGCTTGTCATAAATCTCATCGATCAAGCCGAATTCTTTGGCTTCTTCCGGTGACATGAAAGTGTCCCGTTCAAGAGCATCCTGTATTTTAGTCAATTTCTGTCCGGTATGTTTGACATAAATTTTATTCAGTCTTTCTCGCAGGGCTAAAATCTCACGGGCCTGAATCTCAATATCCGTTGCCTGTCCTTGTGCGCCGCCAGAAGGCTGATGCACCATGATGCGGGAATTTGGCAAGGAAAACCTTTGTCCCGGCTCACCCGCCGCCAGTAACAATGACCCCATAGAGCAGGCCTGACCACAACTGATGGTGGTATTTTTTGGACGGATATATTGCATAGTGTCATAAATCCCCATACCCGAAGTCACAACCCCCCCCGGGGAATTGATATAAAAAGAAATATCTTTTTTAGGATTCTCTGCCTCCAGAAACAGAAGCTGTGCTGTTATCAGACCAGCAACCTGATCACTCACCTGACCGGTTAGAAATATAATTCTTTCCTTTAACAGCCGAGAAAAAATATCATAGGAGCGTTCCCCACGGCTGGTTTGTTCCACAACCATAGGAACCAGAGTATTCATATATGTATCTGTTAAGTCGCTCATATCAGCTTTCCTGCTTTTAAAGTAATGCGGGTATCTTACCGATGGCCCGTCACCAAATCCTTAATTTTTTCAGCCTGCTGATTTTATTTTTCAGCTTTGGCTTTCTTGGCCGAGGTTTTCTTTGCCGGGGTTTTCTTTGCAGCCGTTTTCTTCGCGGGAGATTTTTTTGCGGCAGCTTTTTTCGCTGTCTTTTTCTTTTTTGGTTTCTTCTTCTCTTTCTGGGCCGTATCTTCCTCTTCTTCGGCCTCAATAGCAGCAACCAGTTGATCACTGGTAACCTGTTTTTCTTTAACGTCGGCCAATTCCAGAATGAAATCAACCACTTTTTCTTCAAATAACGGCGCCCGCATCTGTGCCATGGCCTGCTGATTCTGCTGGTAAAATTCAAATACCTGCTTTTCCTGTCCCGGATAGCGGCGGGCTTCCGTGGAAATCTGACGGGTTACCTCTTCCTGGGTAACGACAACCTCGTTCTTTTGTCCAATCTCAGACAACAACAGACCCAACCGGACCCGACGCACAGCAATGCTTCTGTATTCCTCGCGGACATCATCGCCTGGTTCATCTATATCTTCCGGTTTTATTTCAGGACTTTCTTCCAGTGCCTCCCGGTGAAGATCCATTTTCAGCTGCTGCCAGATCTGATTAAATTCCAGTTCAACCATACCTTCAGGCACATCAAAAGAAACCTCTTCTGCCAGCAGGTCAAGCAGAGCGCGTTTTAATTTCGTCCGGGCCAGTCCCTGATTTTCCTGCTCGACCTGTTTTTTCACCAGATCTCTCAGGGCATCAAGATTTTCCAGGCCGAATTTTTTAGCCATGTCATCATTGATTTCCACATCAGCAGGTTTTTGTACCTCACTAATTTTCACTTCAAAGACAGCATCCCTGCCCGCGAGATTCTCGGCTTGATAATCGTCCGGGAAAGTTACACTCACATTCATTTCATCACCAGCCTTTACCCCAACCAGCTGAGCTTCAAATCCGGGAATAAAACTATTAGAGCCTAATTCCAGTTGGTGGCCTTCTGCCGCACCACCGTCAAAAGCTTCGCCGTCAACTTTGCCAAGGAAGTCCATCAGAACCGCATCGCCATTCTGGGCTTTATATGTTTTAGCGGCTTTTTTGAAGTTTTTCTGCTGGGCCGCAACATTTGATACTGCTTCACTGATCTGATCTTCACTGGCTTCAACAACCCAACGTTCAAGTTTGAGTTTAGCCAAATCAGGAACCTCAAATTCCGGTGTTATTTCTACTTCGATGGAATATTCAAGGTCTGAGCCTTCATCAAAGGAGATAACCTCTATCTTTGGCTGCATAGCTGGACGAACGTCCTTTTCATCCAGGGCTTCCTGTGAAGTTGCCTTTATGGTTTCTTCCAGCACCTGGCCCAAAAGATTTTTGCCGTGGAGTTTCCTTAGCAAAGTCAGCGGCGCTTTTCCAGGGCGGAAACCGGGCATTTTAATCTGACCCTGAATTTTTTTGACTTCTACTTCTATCTTTGCATCAATATCATCTGCGGAAATGACAACTGTATATCCCCGCTTCAAACCCTGTGAAATTGTTTCCGTTACCTGCATGATCAGTCTGCTTTTTCTCTGTTTTTTCTGTGGGGCTAATACGCCCGTTTATGTCAGTTTGCAAATCGGTATATCCAGAAAGTGGTGCGGGTGAAGGGACTTGAACCCCCACGTCATAAGACACTAGAACCTAAATCTAGCGCGTCTACCAATTTCGCCACACCCGCATTT
>JAJFIP010000024.1 GCA_021774875.1 Emcibacter sp. | reverse complement strand
GAGAATTGACTGATGAGACCGAGGCTGTGACCGACGACTACCGTTATAGCGTGTTCGGCGAAGTCAAAAGCAGTACCGGCACCACTGTAAATCCGTATCAATGGGTCGGCAAAGAGGGGTATTACCACGATACCGAAAGCGGACTCTATAGCCTCCGCAATCGCTTCTATGACGCCGGTGAAGGACGCTTCAAATCCCAAGACCCTCTCGGCTTTGATGCTGGTGATAGTAACCTCTATCGCTACGTCGGTAACAACGCCGCGACGTTGACTGATCCCAGTGGATTGCAAGGGGCGCTCGAAATCATATGTGAATGTGATCGGATCAATTCCATAAATAGACAAAGAATTAAGGCAAGGGTACCAGCTGGAGGGACAGTCGCTGAGACCTGCAATGATAGCTGCAATAAAAGAGTTAAAAGCTGGTCTGGAAGATATACTGTCACGAGAGGGGGCGGTCCGGGTACTCATGAAGACTTTAGAAGACGTCCACGTTGTAGTATTGTTCCAAGATTATTATCTTTCGGCGGAAGGAATATTCAATATCAATCATCAAGATTTAACTACGTCGTTGGAAAGAGGGTGACGGGTTTTAAAAACACATATTATGGTACGTTCCACACAACTTGTGTGGAACGAAATGGAAAATATCTCTCAGTAGAATTTGTGGAAAATACTTACTTAATATCTCGCAAACAAGGGGCACAGCTTTCTCCAGCCTATTGGGATAACATTTTCAAAGAGTTTGGCGCAGACAGTTGCAACAGTCTTGTGGTGCCTCCTCCCCCTCCGGAGTTACCAAAACGCAATCTCTTAACTAATCCTGGGCCGCCCATCAGGAACAGTCGGGTTCCCTCACAACAATGTCCACAGACTCAGCCTTGTGATATGGGTCATTATGATCTCAAATTCCCAGCTGGTTTCACTGGTTCATTTTGGGGCGATCAACCTGCTACCGTCAGAGTTTATTTCAAAAAAACGGGTCCTGGATGGTGGGCTAACCAAGATTTAGCAATACAAAAACTTAATAATGCGTTGAGACTAAATAGTTTTGAAGAATTGAAAAGAGATCTCAACGTTAGTGTAGAAGCTGCGGATATCATAGCCGACGAGCTATTTCCAGCTGCCAGTGCGACCAGGGACATTCACGATGCTGGCACACAATTCGCGGAGGAAAAGACTTGTGAAGCTGGTGTGAATTTCGCTATCGTGGTATTACTATCCTTTCTCCCAATTCCCGGAGGAGGCAAAGGGAAAAAAGGTGGCAAAGGGAAACCAGATTCCTGCGATGCTGGGAAAGGCAAAAAAGTTCCAGAAGACTCAGGGGTGGGACGGATTCCGGCAAGAAAGTGGACTAAAGCTGACATTGACAACGCACCTGTTCCTACACGGTCAGCTGATGGTAAGTATCATGGGGATGTTCCGCCACGACCATCTTCCCGTTGGACTCCTGAGGAACTAGAAGATGCAGCAAGAGAACTTCGAGGGAGTATTCAAGAGCGGAAACGACAAACTAAACTCAAAGGAACTGATCTCCGCCATAGTGAACGGCAATTGCAGGAGGAAAACCTGTTGAGACAAATTGAGAAAATTCTTTCTGAGACCTAACAGTAGCTAAGAGGAATTCGAAAATGAGTGCTGACAACTTATTGATTAGGCAACTTTCTGCTATCGCCCCTGATGATGGAGCTAGTCCAAACGCCTTGCTGTCTGAATTCTTTCAAGGGAGGCCACTCATGGAATTACAGGAAGCATTGCATCATGAAGATGACTCTGTTGTCGATCATGCAGTTTGGATTGCGTCTGAATTAGGATCTAAAGCGGCAATCTTGATGGACGATATCTACCCGCTACTTCATCATGTTTCACCCAAAGTACGATATACGGCACTTGATGTTGTCTTGTTGTGTGCAAACTCGTCGCACGGAAAGCATCTTCGGTCAGCTATTAGTCTGCTTCAAGACGATGACATTGTTGTTCGAGTATCAGCAATGTTCTTCTGCATTAAAGCCAGTCAAGAGCAGATTTCAGCCGCTATCAATGATAATAATGGAGAAGAGCAGTGGCTCAACTCTGATATGATTGAAGCATTACGCTGGTTGGCCTCAACCGAATCTTGCAGTGTTGTGAATGTTCGAAGTGAACTGTCGAGACAACGAAATTCGCAATTGGGGTTGATTAGTGTTATCGCCGCCGCACGATTAGGTGATGAAGGCAAAACTCTGTTGGCTGACCTTGGTCCTGTATCTGACGAGACAGTCAGTAGGTTTTTGGAAGTATGGCTTGAGGACTGATTGCATCGAACGAAATGGAAAGTATCTCTTAATAAGTGATGTGATAGAGTTTGTTGAAGAGGCTCAAAAAAACAATGTCGTGATTTCTGAAACAATTTGGGATCGTATTTTCGAACAGCTTGGTGCAGACAGTTGTGACAGTCTTGTAAAATTGCCTCCCCCGCCACCGCGTCGTCGTCCTCCTCCTCTTCTGCCACCGCCTAGTCGCGATTTTTATCGACAGGTCCAATTGCCGCAATGCCGACCTCGTATGGTCAATTTATTGAGCCGCGTGACAAGCCCTTTGACAATTTCGTTTTCTACTCCGTTGGCATTATCAATTCTCGGTCGATTGTCATCGTGCGCT
Organism: Emcibacter sp.; assembly: GCA_021774875.1. GTDB lineage: Bacteria > Pseudomonadota > Alphaproteobacteria > Sphingomonadales > Emcibacteraceae > Paremcibacter. The sequence continues at coordinate 10,937 of JAJFIP010000024.1, read as the reverse complement.
GGTACGACAGTAGGGCTTTCAAGACGAATTTCAATAAAATGCGCGTACCATGATCGTAGAACATACAGAATGATTTGATCAAAATCACTACGCCGCCTTGCGATAGTAATAGTTCAACAGACCACCAAGCCGTTCACGACATGCAATTTCACCATCACCTTGACCAACTTCCTCTTCCGGTTGAATGATACAGTGATCAAGCCCCTGATGATTTCGTTCTCTGTGATAATGAACCAGATACTCTTTAATGGCTTTTCTTAGTGAATTCTCACCAAAGAAGAGCATTCTGTTAATGCATTCTGATTTGAGTGAGCGAAAGAATCGCTCAATAAAAGCATTCAGATTGGGAGACCGAGGAGGCAACACAATTGACTGAATACCTGACTGGTTTAAGATCATTCGAAAGGACTCACAAAAAATCGTGTCTCGATCCATGATTAGCTTTCGCTTATCACGCAGGAATCCCTCTTCCTCGTCTGACAGATTCCTGGCAATCTGTTTCATCCATATCTCGTGTGGATTCGTCGTACAGCCAGCAAAATATATCTTGCGTGTCTTCAGTTCGATTAAAAACAACAGATAGAAGGTAATAAGGCCGCCTTTCGTCCAGACTTCCACAGTCGTAAAGTCAATTGCTGACAATACTTCCCAATGTGCTTTGAGGAAGGTACTCCATGTAGTCTGACGTTTTCGATCAGGGGCTGGCTCAATACCCTGCTCTTTAAGAATCTGACGTACCGATTCGTCCGAGATCTTGTAGCCTACATTTTTTAGAGCATCAGCGATTCGATCATATCCCCAGGTGCCGTTTTCTATTGCCATTCGAACGACAAACTGTCTGACTTCATCAGACAGTCGAGGCCTGCCGGGGTTGTGCTTGCGACGATGAGTGAAATCCCATTTGATGGTAACCAGTTTTTTGTGCCAGCGGAGAATCGTATCCGGAGTAAACAGAGTACCGATTTCTTCGAGTCGTTTACGTCCCAGAATTTTGCCTTTAACGGCAAGCCTTCGACGCTGGTCATCATTTAACAGAATACGTTGCTTCCCCAGTTTTTCTTTGAGAATCTGATTTTCGGTTCGCAAGTATTCAATCACTTCTTGTTGCTGCTGGTTAATCCAACCAGCAATCATGATGAAGAATAGTTGCCAAGGTTGCAGGATGAAGCCCATAGACAGTCCCATTGTGTGAAAGTGAATTCTAAAGATCTTACAGGAAATTCCCTCATTTTTCTTAATGCATTAACGCAGTATACAAAGCAGAACCTATACGATCGCCAACTTAAATCTATACACTAAACAAAAACTGAGTATTTGGATGTGAAACGAGTAGATTCTGCTTGCCATTGTCTGTTACTATGTATATACTATAGCCATGTTATTCTCACAAACATATAACCATAAAATGTTACCTGGTATAGTTTTAAGAAAAATCGAACTGAAGCAATATGATTATTCAATTTTATAATGAATGTTAGTATCATTCAGAGAGTAATCGCTGGTTTCTTAAGGGAAGCAAAGCTCGGTTTATCATTAGACCTTACTCGCTTGTATACTTGTTTTGATTTAATTACTGAAGGTTACTTCTCCAGATGGAACGCTCATTTGTGCAAGGTTTTGATCTCGACCAAGACAACGATGTCTTGAAGCACCTTACTGCCTTATTGCCCATTATGGATTTAACAAGTTGGGCTAATAGTAATGTGGGCTCCTTAGATCATGGGATTGTTGATGATAACAGAACCCAATTTGCGATCAATAAAATTCTACGTACGCTTTATATTCCTGGGAAGCATGTCCTGATTACGGGAAATAAAGGAGTCGGTAAGACAACATTAATTCGTTTGCTTGCACTGAAAAATTCACAAGGCGAAAGTCCTTTCTTGAGTAGCGAACGATTTCTCTGGTTGGATTGTAATAATGTTGGCCCGGAAGATAGTCGTGCGTGTCTGGAATCCATTTTTGCAAGTGTTTCCAGAATGGATGGAATCGTACTCTGTCTGGATGGAATTGGATCGCTCTTAAAACGTAGCCAAGGTGGATCAAACAAACCGCTGTTACGATCGATGATTAGTCGACCGAACTTGCGTGTGATTGGTATCATGTCAAGTTGGGAATTCAATGATCTGGTTAGCAGTGATGCTCAGATGCTGGATTATTTCACACGTGTTGAACTTGATGAGCCGTCTGAGCAGATTGCGAACGCCATTGCAAATCTGCAAGTGGATCTCCTTAAAAAAACATACCAAATCTCCATCGATGAGAATGTTGCGGAACGCGCTGTCGCCCTTACGTCTACTTTTGTGCTTAATGAATGTCATCCTGTTAAATCTGTAGGTTTATTGCACCAGATTTGTGCCAATATCGACTTTGATCGCACACAACGAAACATTGATCGAAATGAAATTCATTTATCTGATGTCGTCGCTGCGATTTCAGAGAAGACTGGTATCCCACAAGAGACCATTTCAGGAGAATCTCAGACCGCAGGATTTGAGGAACCATTATTGGATGCTGTTGTGGGACAGGGTGAATCTGTGTGTCAGGTTGCTAATGAATTGAGTCTCATTAAAGCTGGGTTGAATGAGCCCGGCAAACCTGCTTCTGTCATGCTATTTGCTGGAATGACGGGAGTAGGTAAGACTGAATTGGCAAAACGCATTGCGGAATTATACTCTACCTCACGACGTGTCCAGGTTTATGCGATGGGGAATTATACGGAGCCACACAGTGTCTCTGGAATCATGGGAGTACCGCCGGGTTATGTCGGACATGAAGACGGCGGCCGTTTGGTCAATGAATTGAACTCTGATCCCTATTCCGTATTTTTGCTAGACGAAGCAGAAAAGTGCCATCCCAATATCTGGAAACCTTTTCTTAATCTGTTCGATGAGGGATGGCTAGTTGACCAACGAGGGCAAAAAGCTTATGCGGACAGAGCCATTTTCATTTTGACAACCAATGCTGGTGATAAACAAATCGCCCAAATGTCCAAGAGTGGAACGCCTGCTGAGGAAATCGCAGAGCGTGTGAAACAGATTTTGTCAAAAGTACGACATGAACGATCGAGCCAACCCGTTTTTGCCGCTCAATTTCTTTCTCGCATAAAGAGGATCATGGTCTTCAACCCTCTCGATGAGGAATCCATGATCGGTATTGCTGAGCGTCGACTTAACTATATGAGCAAGCAGTGGCATATAAAACGACAGAAAGCCATTGAGTGCCATCCCAATATTGCAAGGTTAATAGGGAAGAGAGGATATGAATTAAATGAGTCCGCAAACGGGCGTGAAGGTGGTCGCATTATAAGCAGGCTCGTTTCCGACATAGTTGAAGCTCAGATTCAGAAAAAAGCACAAGAAGAGCCCCATGTTTATCAAGCTTCTTCAAAGATTAAAGTAAAAGTAAATGTATTAGATAATACCGATCATGATTTAATCGATTCCATTTTAATCGAATTTATTACTTCTGAGGGATTATGAGGAATTGAGATTCAGAATTCATGATCGACGGAAACATTGGCAAGTTAGATTTGTGATTCTGCTCAAGATGTAAAATTAAGAAGGCATCGTTAGTTCCAAACAAGGAGTGTATTGATAGCTCTCCTTACCAAAGTCTATAACTCGCTAATACCATCGAAAACACGATCCACAGAGAGTCATTCGAGATGCCAATCTCTCAAAAAAATATCACAAACTGGGCTGTTGGCATAACAACTGCCCCACGCAAAGAACCAACACTTGAGAGAACACTTGAAAGTTTAATCGAAGCAGGTTGGGATCAGCCACAACTATTCGTAGAACCAGAAACAAAAACCCCTCGTCAGTTTCTAAATTTACCCATCGCACAAAGAAATGAAGTTTTGGGAGCATTTCCAAATTGGTATTTGGCGCTAACCGAACTTGTTTTACGTAATCCTCGCGCGGAAGCTTTTTTAATGTGTCAGGATGATGTTTTATTTTCTAAGGATTTGAGGAGCTATTTGGAACTTAACCTTTGGCCGGCAAAACAAGTTGGAGTTGTTTCTATTTATTGCCCTAGCCATTACCGACAAGAAGTGGAATCTGGTTTCGTCCGCGAAGATCGAGGTTGGGATAGCTGGGGAGCATTGGCTTACATCTTTCCTAACCCCTCAGCTCGAGCTCTATTATGTGATTCAATGGTGTTAAATCATCGAGACTTTGGCCCTGCTGATGGACTGCACCATATTGATTCCGTTGTTGGTTATTGGTGTGAGCGCAACCAGTTGCCTTACTATGTTCATTCTCCTAGTCTCGCACAGCATATCGGTGAATCCTCAACAATCTATCCCAGAGCAACGGCTGGTGGCAAACGTAAAGCAAAAGAATTTTTAGATCAAGTTGATTCGAATTCAAATCAAAATAGTCAGCCTAGGGGGACAGGGTCAAAGGCAAAGTAATATCGATTTCTAATAGAGCATTTCGAGTCTGCGAAATACCAAGTCAGCCAGCGATTTTAAATTGTAAAAGTCGCGGCTTTCTCATATCTGAATCGCTTGAGCAAATACTGAATCCTATCGAATGCAGCAAATTCAATATGGAAACTTTTCGACACATGTAACTCTATGTCGCTTTGATTAACTGGAAAAACAAAACGTCCGTAATTAGTGGATAAAAGGAATTCATTTTAATGAATAAGGAGTGTTCCAACTTAGATATATTAATCACAACCAATCCAAAAGTCTGTAGTCCTAATGATCAACCATCTTATGATCAACAGCGAGAGTTAAGTGATGCTTACCAGAAAACGTTAAGTTCGATTTCTCTGTGGTGTAAGAGAATCCTGCCCGAAAATATTTCAATTTCAGGAAACAATTCTAGTGCTTACTCAGATTTAATTGAGGTAATCAGAGCTTGTAAGAAAAATTGGAATGATAGCGAACTACTGCTAATTTTGAACTCAGATGATTTCTCAGATGATTTATTGTTGCCAGAATTGCTAGAAGAGACTGGTTGTAAACTTGAAATACAAATTGGAGAAGATTTACAAGAGAACTATGAAGAAATTGAATTGCTTGAAAAAATTGTGCGGCGATGGGAAAGAACTTATTACATTAACGTGGTGTTTTCTAACGAACAGCCGCACTTGAATAACTCAAATTCATTTTTCACTAAGATTAGTAGATGCTTTAAGCAAAATAAAGCATTGAACATCGATACGAATTTAAAATATTCTTACCTGCAGATGCGGAATGGTAATGTTTATTACGCGAATTTGAACCACTCTAGAAAAACAGCCAGAAATTTAAGAGAAACCCAAGATGGGACATTGGCTAGTGATTTGAATAATGGATTTACAAAAAAATTTCAGAAGTATTTTTCTTTTCGACAGAAATCATCCCCAAAAAAAATTAAAATTGGTTTCTGTCTGCCTACAATGGCTATGGGAGGAGTTACAAGAAGCCTATTGACTATGATGAATGCGTCTTGCGCCCATGATTTAGAATGGTCAGGTTTTGCAATAGGAAATGCGCTTGCTTTTGATCCAGAAACAGCGCACCTCATTTTAGAACACTGTCCTATCTATTCATCAATAGATCACCCTGATTTCAAAGGCCTTGTCACAATTGTTGGTAATGCATGTCAGACAATTGTTGATCAATCAGATGTCGTTAATTTGTGGGGATACACGGTTCCAAATAGAGAACTAGAAACAACTAATTGGAAAAAAAAGCCGATGTTGATTGTCGCTCATGGTCAAAATGAGTGGACCAGCAAAAACATTCAAACAAGCCTCAGATATGCCGAACAATCTATTTTGGCAAGCGTTTCACAATGCAGCATTCAATCTTTTCCAGAACACTTAAGAAAGAATGTCAAAGCTATCTACAACGGAATAGATTTTAATCGCTGTACATCTCTACTGAGCCGCGATGAAATTCGAAAAAGTTGGGGAATCGGTTCAGATACAATCGCGATCGGATACATTGGCAGGTTCACCAACGGGAAAAATATTTTTGCTGCGGCTCAAGCAGTATCCGTTTTAGGGAAAAACTATCATGCCGTTTATGTTGGTGAAGGTCTTGGCAATGATCATGTAACAAATCGCGTCAAAGAACTTTGTGGCAAACATTGCTCTTTTATGCCACGTACTGAAGATATCGGATCTGTACTTTCTGGGTTAGACTGTTTGATATCAGCTTCTCCTTCAGAGGGTGGTCCGCTGACAGTCTCAGAAGCCTGGGTAGCTGGATGTCCAGTCGTATCCACGCCTGTCGGTTTTGTTCCGGAACTTGAAGAAAAATATGGACAGTTGGTATTCAGTCTTCCTCATGACCCCACTCCAGACCAATTAGCGATTGAAGTTAAAAAAACCATTAAACCTGGGGTGATTGTACAACGGGCAAGAGAAGTTGCAATTAAAGAGTTCGATGCAAAGCAGATGGTTAAAGGATATGAGTCTCTCATTTCAGGAAAGCTAAATGATAAACGAGTCGAGATCCACAATAACACAGACTACACATTGCTTAATGACACTGGAATAGTATTTGACGCACGAAGCCATTCGGCACCTAAGATTTCTGTGGTCATGCCCGTTTATAATAGTGAGAAATATATTGGAGAGTCACTCGAAAGCATTAGAAATCAGTCATTTCAAGACTATGAATTGATTATTGTCCACGACGGGTCAACTGACGACACATTGACGATTATGCTTGCCCATTTAGAGCAACTGGGGTTTGAGAACTTACTGCTTGTCAATCAATCAAACGGCGGAACTGGTGCAGCCCTGAATGAAGGCTTTCGCCATGTGCGAGGTGAGTACTCCACTTGGTGGACTGCAGATTCTTTTATGGAAGAGGTTTGTTTAGAAACATTACTCACAACAATCGAATCATCTGATGTTGATTTTGTTTATGGGGACTACTCAATTTTGTATGAGGAGTCGGGAGTAACGCAATTCGTGGAGGTTCCCGAATACGATTTCAAGCGGTTACAGAATGATTGTTTTGTTGGAGTTTGCTGGCTATGGAAGCATTCGCTCAAAAAGATGGCTGGAGAATTTCAAATAGCTGTTTGTGAAGATTTTGATATGCATTTGCGAATGGCTGAGTTGGGAAAGTTTCAACGGAGCCCTGGGCAACTAGGTACATGGCGAAACCATTCAGAAAACGTTTCGAATCGAATCTGTATACCTAAGATCAATCATCTGAAGGAATGGCGAAAAGCCATTGACGAAAAAGAAATTCGACTCGGAATCTGTATGCCTAATATGGCTATGGGCGGAGTCACCCGATTATTTCTCACGATGATGAATGCCAGCATAGGTCACTCTCTGGAATGGTCAGGCATCGCAATCGGTGATGCTAAGGTGTTCGATTTACAGACAGCGCAAAGTATCCTGAGACACTGCCCTATTTACTGCACGGTTGATGACCCAAAGTTTCAAGGTCTAGTAACGATTGTGCCTAATGCCTGTCAAGCGATTGTGGATCAGTCCGATCTGATCAATCTGTGGGGCTACAATCAGAGCAATGCTGAAATCGATGCAGCTGAATGGGAATCCATTCCGATGCTGATCATCTCGCACGGCCAATGCGACTGGACGCGTCAGAATCTTTCTGTCACTTTCTCAAAATCCAAAATGCAAATCATCGTCGCGGTATCAGCCGCAGCTGGGGAAATGATTGAGGAGATCACAGACAAGTCCTATCAGGTGATCTATAATGCCGTTGATTTCTCCCGCTGCGCTCCTGTCGTTGATCGTGAAACGACACGTAAAGCATGGGGCATTGAGCCAGGTGCAAAAGCAATCGGTTATATCGGGCGGTTTGCCTACGATAAAAACCCATTGGCAACGGCTAAGGCAGTTTCAGAATTAGGGGAAGACTACCACGCGGTTTACGTTGGTGAAGGATGGCAATCTGACGAAGTGATTGCCGAAGCAAAAGAGCTTTGCGGTAATCGTCTCACCGTTGTTTCAAGGGCTGAGGATGTTGGCACTATCCTGTCTGCATTGGATTGCGTGGTCACAGCAGCAGCAAACGAAGGCGGGCCTCTTGTCGCAGCAGAGGCATGGCTTGCCGGCTGCCCTGTGGTTTCAACTCCCGCAGGGATGATTCCTGAACTGGAGCAGAAGTATGGGCCGCTGGTTTATGGCATACCGTTTGAGCCATCTGAGCCAGAGCTGGTCAATGCTGTGTTAGATGCAATCGTCGGCGATGATCGAATTGAACGGGCCAAATCCGTTGCTTGGAATCTATTTTCTCCCGGCAAACTGATCGCACAATACGAAGACGCCGTAAGGGGAGTGAGATAAAAATGCTAGTGAATCATGATTTGAACTTTGTCTTCACGCACGCTGGCAAATGTGCGGGGATCGCACTAAGTCAATGGCTAATTGACCATTACGGCTTCAGCTATTATGGTGACCCAGATTCAGTGGTCGATGGCACCAAGATCATAGAGCGGCATCGATTCACAATTCCTGATGATTGTCAGGATTATGAAATCATCACCTGCATTCGTGATCCGTTTGAGCGGTGGGAGTCGTTTTATTTGTATTCCTGTTTGGAAATGGGGGTGAATCTTCCCTTTGAGCAATTCACGCGAGAGCGTTTAAAATGGCTACCCCTACAGACGCTCTACACGAAGCAGGCAACCTACATTTTACGAGTCGACCAGCTCGATACAGAAGTATTGAATCTGCCGTTTGTGCGGCATCCGGTCCCAGAAATTCCCCGAATGAATGTTTCAGAGGAACAGCCGGGCTATGATCGGGTGAAACAGCAGATTCAATGGAATGATGAACTCAGAGAGTTGGTTCGACAGTGTTTTGAGATGGATTTTATGATTTAAAAACGGGAGAAACGACATGAGCAACAGGAAAGCGGACGACATTGAAGAGCATTTACGGGAACACGGCAACGATTACCATGCCGACTATCGTGGTAGAGAAACATACCCGACCGTCATCAGGCATTCGGGTAATGTGATACACGTACATCACTGCCTCCCAGGTGGTGGCATGCACTCGCACTACGACTCATTCGTGATAGATAACGACGGTAAGATTACATTGACAATGCGGGCTGATTATGTCCAGCAACCCTACCGTGTCGAAAGCCTGGAGTCACTTTTGTGACTGCAGGCCAGTGGCGTGATAGATCGGCGAACATTATAGAAGGTCATCAGGTTTAACTTTTTAAAGTCGCTGGTTTCTGGTCATTTTAAAGGAAATTTTGATTTATGAAAGAAGTCTTTGAAACAATCTACGAGACGAACCGATGGGGTTCTAGAGAGAGTACGTCCGGTACTGGCTCCACGCTGGAACAGACCAGGGTGACCCGGCAGAGGCTTCCATCGCTTTTGGAACGATATAAAATTAAAAGCCTGCTCGACATCCCCTGCGGTGACTTCCATTGGATGAGTCATGTCTCTTTGAATGAGATCGGCTACATCGGTGGCGACATTGTGCAAGCGATCGTTCATCGGAATCGAACAGAACACGATCACGATTTTCGCGTGCTCGACATCATATCATCGAAGCTGCCTGAATCTGATCTGGTCATCACGCGGGATTGCTTAGTGCATCTCTCAGATGCGAATGTGTTCGCGTCGATCGTGAATATCAAAGCGAGTGGCTCAAAGTATCTGCTCACGACGACATTCCCAGGGCGAGAGAATAGCGATATCCAAACGGGCGAGTGGAGAGCGATCGATCTGCAGGCAGGGCCGTTTCATTTCCCTATCCCGATTGAGATCATCAATGAAGGCTGTACCGAATTCGGTGGCATCTACTCTGACAAATCCCTTGCTCTATTTGATGTCAGTCAGTTGCCGGATTATTGATCGTTATACCCAAAGGCATGAAATCCTCTGATTGATCGCTGGTGAGCCTTAGATCTGTTCTGTGATTGCTATAACAAGAACTCGCCAGAAACCACGCACACGTCAACGTAGGCGACCGTGTGAAGTATCCTTCAGAGTCGCTCAGTGGTGAATTACGGAAGAAGATCGAAGAATCTGAGCACCGGATCATGGAACGGTTTTACGCAAATCTTCGGAGTCGTGGCTAATACAACACTGTATGTGATCCATAAATAGTCGTCCCTGAAATAGTCACCGCCCGCTGAGGGCAAATTGTTGAATGCGGTGAGTTGGAATTTGATGTGTGAACTCTTGGGATTCAGATCGTACTGAGGATCCCCGTTGGGTCACTACACTGCCGAGGCTGCGACTCAGCCAAATAATTTGCCAAAAAAAACAGCCTGCTGCAATTGCTGCAAGCAATTTGCGGAAATTGTAACCTGCTGCGGAAAGCACTGCGTTGATTTTGTCCCCTGCCTGCCCTTTCAGGTGGTTGCGATGCAGACGGTTATCACTTTTTAAGTGTCCGATTGTTGGCTCGATTGATGATCGACGTTTTAACAACCGTCGCAATGCCCATTTCGCTCGTTTGGGGATCGTTCGCACGGAATAAACGGTTGTTTCCCCTGCGTGATTGTGTCCACGATATCCCAAATCTGTCGGAATGTCTCCAATTCTTTACGAATGGTCTTACCTGATATCTGCACACCTCGATATTTCATCTGCCGTCGATGATGTACGTACTTCTGCAACTGCTCCAATGTAATGGAAGGAAACAAAATGGAATCTTTGAAAAAACGTTTCAAATGCCGTACATGGATTTCTTCAGAAGTCCGTGTATTGTCCGATTTTGATACTTGGTCTTCGAGATAAGACTGGCAAGTCGTGCCCAGCGTTTTGTCTTGTGAATCTTTTGAACTCTGTTTTTGTTTGATTTTGCCAGCAGAAAAAATCCAGACACCTGGGTCTGCATCGTCTGGCATTTCAATCATCCCTTGCCTGAGCAGACGAAGCGTTTCTTCAATCCGGTATTTGGTGCTTATCGCTTCTGTTTTATTCAAAATCTCCGTTGATTTCCGAAACTGTTTACCTGCAAAACGAAACATC
>JAJFIP010000230.1 GCA_021774875.1 Emcibacter sp. | reverse complement strand
GAAACTATATTGGGTTTTTGCCATACATACAGGATAATGGCCGACACCCTGTTGCTGAAATTGCTTGATCTGATCACGGACTTTTTGGTCGGCAACGATTTCATCGGCACCGTATATTTCCTGGGCGACGGTTTGAATTTTAGTCCAGAGCGATATGTCATCATTATACAGGGTATGGAAAGTGCTTTTCCTGCCATCAACCATTTCTGTCACATGCCGGGCGAGGTTAGTGGTGCCGTCACCACCATCGGCCCAATGGGTAGCTTCAATGGCTTTAATGCCCATTTTTTTACATCCAGCCACCACGCACGCAATTTCGGCATCGGTATCAGTGGGAAAACGGTTGATAGCGACCACTTCACTAACGCCGAATTTGGCAATATTTTCCACATGGCGTTTCAGGTTTGCCAGCCCATTTTTTACCGCAGCAACATTTTCATCAGCCAAATCCTGCTTTTTTACCCCGCCATGCATCTTGAGAGCGCGTATTGTAGCAACCAGCACCACAGCATCGGGTTTGAGGCCAGCTTTGCGGCATTTGATGTTAAAGAATTTTTCAGCTCCCAGATCCGCGCCAAATCCAGCTTCAGTAACTACATAATCGGCCATTTTAAGGGCGGCTTTTGTCGCGACAACTGTATTGCAACCATGGGCAATATTGGCAAATGGTCCGCCATGAATAAAGGCCGGGTTATGTTCCAGTGTCTGGACAATATTTGGCATCATCGCATCTTTCAGAAGTGTAACCATCGGCCCATCGGCCAGAACATCACGGGCGTAAACCGGATTGCGTTCTTTGGTAAAACCAACCAGTATTTTGCCTAGTCTGCGCCTGAGATCTTTAAGATCAGTTGCAAGACAGAAGCACGCCATAACTTCGGATGCGGGCGTTATGTCAAAACCGCCTTCACGGGGGTAGCCGTTGGGAACACCGCCCTGCGATGTGGTGATTTGGCGTAGCGAACGATCATTCATATCCATTACCCGCCGCCAGGTGATCCGTCTGGTATCCAGGCCAGATTTATTGTCCCAATAGACATGGTTATCAATCAGTGCCGCCAGTAGATTATTGGCAGTGCTGATGGCATGAAAGTCTCCGGTAAAATGCAGGTTAATATCCTCCATGGGGATAACCTGCGCATGGCCGCCACCGGCAGCTCCGCCTTTCATGCCAAAGCAGGGGCCAAGGGACGGTTCCCGAATACAGATCATGGCTTTTTTGCCTATCTTGTTCAGCCCATCGCCAAGACCGACCGTGGTCGTGGTTTTGCCTTCTCCTGCCGGGGTCGGGGTTATGGCCGTTACAAGGATCAGCTTGCCATCTGGCTTGTCTTGTAAGCTCTCAATAAAATCAAGGCCTACCTTAGCTTTGTCGTTGCCGTAGCGGATGAGGGCAGAGCCGGGAATATCAATCTTCTCTGCTATTTCTTCGATAGGCTTTGCGGATGCTGAACGCGCGATATCAATATCACTTGGGTAAGAATTTTGGGCCATGTTTTTTATCTTTACAATTACTTTTTCCAGACTGAAAAAAAACTATACACTTATAGTTCGTTCTGGTGGGAAAATAATTGTAATTATTGTGCCGTTTCCCATTTCACTTTCAATGATAAACTGAGCATTATGATTGTCAGAAAGCTTCTTGCAGATAGAAAGACCTAGTCCAGTTCCCTGCTGTTGGTTGTCGCGTATCAGAGGATCATTCTGCACAAGTACAAACGGTTCAGTTATTTTAGGAATATCTTCTTGTGGAATTCCTATTCCTGTATCTGTGACATTAAGACAAATTCTGTCATGCGCATCAAGAAAAATTGCAGTGGTTATTATTCCACCCTCAGATGTGAACTTAAGAGCGTTTGACAAAAGGTTTAAAAGTATTTGATTGATCTGTACTTTATCGGCTTTTAACAGCAGTTTTTTATTTGAAATTTCCTGTTTCAACTGGATGTATTTTTTTTCTGCCAGTGACGTTACCATTTTGAAACATTCTGAGACAATTTCTTCCATATTCAGAGTCGCCTCATTGAAGGGAACTTCTCCGGCTTCAATTTTGGAAATATCAAGAATATCAGAAATAATATTCAGCAGATGGTCACCGGATTCTGTAATAATTTGAGCATATTCAACGTATTTTTCTTCTTTAATTTCACCTAAAAACTGACCATGAATCATTTGTGAATAACCGATGATAGCATTGAGCGGCGTTCTTAGTTCGTGACTCATATTAGCCAGAAATTTTGATTTGGCCAAATTTGCCAGTTCGGCCTGTTCTTTGGCTCGTTCCAGCTCTACGCGGGCTTTATTCTGTTGAGTCATATCAAGTAAAACCGCTATGAAAAGGGTTTCATCCTCCAGTTGAACTTTTGCCACCGAAGCTATCATTTCAAATGTTGTTCCGTCTTTTCTCAGCCCCCTGATAGGTTGGCGTGAATCCATTTCAATGGAATCCATATCTGACTTGTGAAATTTTTTCATATGATTGATATGTACTGAATGGAGCCGGTCAGGAAGCAATAGATTTATATTATTTCCTGTGATTTCTTTTTCTGTATGACCGAAAATGCGCTCGGCTCCGGTGCTGAAATGCTGGATATTTCCTTCAATATCAGTAGCAACAAATCCTTCGGGGGCCAGTCGTAATATCGAATGTAATTTCTTTTCGGCCCGGAGCAGGCTTTTTTCCCGTTCATTTTGCGCGGTGATGTCCTGAATTAAGGCAACAAAACCGCAAACTTCACCATTTTCATCTTTATGGGGAATATATTTAACCACAATAATCATCTGAGAATCATTGGAATCATAAATTATATTTTCAAAATTAACGACGTCTCCTGCCAATGCGTCCTTAATATTTTGTCTGGCCTCCTTGTAAGCACCCTTGCCAACGACTTCTTCCAAGCTTTTTGTCTTTAATTCTTTTTCACTAATCTTTCTATTGGTTAGATACCAGTCATTTGCAAATACAAAATTCTCATCCTTATCCACATAGTTAATACCTGCCGGAACAGAATTTATGATTAATTTTAGTAGAGCCTCGCTGGCCGAAACCTCTTTTTCTGCATCGCTAATTTTCTGGTAATCACCTTCAATACTTTTGGTCAGAAAAATAGAGACGATCAGGATGCCACCTAAACCTGAAATAAGAGAAATAAAGACAAAATTAAGAACAAAATTCAGAGTCTTGTCAACCAGAGGCTGGAACTGTTCGGAGTTACTTTGAAAACCGTCTTTGGCTTTGGTGAGAGCTGTAACTAATTCTGCTTCAGAAATATTTTCCTGCTCAAATTCATCAATGAATAATAAAGTTTGATTGGCCAGGGCCACATCATTCTCACATAATTCCACCGCTTGATAGGTGCCCAGCGATTTCATGAGTGTTCGTTCAAATGTTCCAAGTTCTTTCAGGCAATCCATAGGTTGTGCCCGGATCATTATCAAGTCTTGGCGGAAAATACTGCTATTTATAGTGGTATTATCATGTTCATGGAGATGCTCAAAGAAATCCTGATTATATTTTACATGCAGAAAGTTCAGCTTGTGCAATGTGGAGGATTTGTTGATCTGTAAGGCACCAAAAACGCCAAGGAGGCCCGATAAAATTATCATAAATATGATAATTCCTAATTTGGTCGTAATGGAAAACTTCACTATTGGTGCCTTTAAATTATTTAGTGTTTTCCCCCCTCGAAGTTTAAAGCGTATTATATAGTTATCTTTTAACCCATTCAAATCACTCGTTTCATCCCAGATTTTGATGATAACAAAATAATGGCCTATGCTCAAGTATATATGCCGTGGATATAGTTGGACAACATAAGGAAACAGCGATATGTTAAGTCTGTCGAATATGGCAACAGTAAAAATAGAGGCAAAGACTTCTAATATAATAAGAGGTTATTCGGGGCCATTAATGTTCAATGCAAAGCATAATAATGGCACATGGCAGGTTCAAATTTATTGCGGGTAGCATTCCCATAATAGCAGGCTTAATATCATTTCTGCTGGGACTGGTCGTTATATCTGGGTGGTATAGCCATCAGCCTGTCTTGATCCAGATTTTACCCCAATTCGTAGCTATGCAATTTAATACGGCTCTTGGTTTTGTCTGTTCCGGTTTGGCCCTGATATATATTTTTCAGAAAAACCCCTATCTGGCCGCTCTGAGCAGTATTCTTGCACTCCTCATCGGCGCACTGACAGGATTTCAATATCTGTCAGGGATTGATTTGTATATTGATCAGTTGTTCATGGATCATTATATCACCACCAAAACATCCCATCCGGGGCGAATGGCGCCCAATACGGCTCTGTGCTTCGTGATTTCGGGAATTGGCATGCTGATATCAGTCACCGTAAAAGACTTTCAAAGACGAAACTGGGTGATGAGTATATTGGGTTCAATCGTGCTTGGATTAGGTTTGATTGCTGTTTTCGGGTATGTTTTCGCACTGCCAACTGCCTATGGGTGGATGTCATATACCAGGATGGCGATACATACCGCTTCAGGATTTTCAATATTGGGCATCGGCATGATTTTCATGGCCAGAAAAGATATTTTTATCGCCATGGAAATGAAGGATCAATCATCTTATTTATGGCCAATTTCGGGGGTGATTTTTACTTTCTTCTTTGCGTATCTTCTTTCCCGTGCTTTGGAAGTCAATGACTCTGATCTGGTTAATTTGGAGGTTACACCTATCCTTAAACTTGCGTCCGAAGTCGTTCTGATCTTTGGTCTTATCATGGGGGTATTGCTGGGTATTACTTTATGGCTTAATCGATCGTTATCATTGCGTGCCGTTGAAGCTGAAACATTGGCTCAACGATTGCGTAAGGAAGAAACTGCTTTAAAAGAAAGCAAGCAAAGGTATCAGCGTGCCATTGCCGGAACAAATGATGGTATATGGGAATTAAATCTAAAAAATAATTACATTTTTTATTCCCCTCGTGTCGCAGAAATTCTGGGATATGGCCCTGATGAACTTCTCCCAGATAGGGAGGCCTTCAGAACTCTTTACCATCCAGATGATAAAGAAAAAGTATTGACCAATATACAAGACCATTTGCAGTATGATAAACCCTGTGATTTTGAATTTCGTATACGCAAAAAGAATGGTGAATATATCTGGCTGCAAGCAAAAGGTAATTCTGTCCGGAATCAGGATGGTCAGCACACTTATATGGCGGGTTCGATAACGGATATTTCGGAACGTAAATTAAATCAGGATAAATTAAGAGAGGCCAAAGAAGAAGCGGAATTTGCTAACTTAACCAAATCGGAATTTCTTGCCAGTATGAGCCACGAGCTAAGAACACCACTCAACGCCGTTTTGGGGTTTGCTCAGATGCTACAATATAATCCAAGGGAAGAGCTTTCAGCAAAACAGAATGAATATGTCGAGAATATTCTGACCGGCGGTAACCATCTTCTAAATCTCATTAATGAAATTCTTGATCTGTCCCAGATTGAAGCAGATCAGGCAACTATTTTTCTGGAAGAAGTTGATGCCGGAGAAGTAATAAAGAATTGTGTTGTTCAGATATCTCCCCTAGCTGCGGAGAGGAAACTAAAGGTTGTTAACCGGATTAAGACTGATTCCAACGACCTTCTTCGAACTGACCAGATGCGTCTGGAGCAGATCATAATTAATCTCCTGTCCAATGCGGTAAAATATAACAGGGATGGCGGTACGATAACCATAGACTGTCAACAAACAAAAACAGGATTCCTGCATATATCTGTAGCCGATACCGGTACAGGCATATCCGATAAAGACCACGCAAATATTTTTAATATGTTTCAACGTCTGGGCAGCAACTCCGAGATAGCACAAGAAGGCACAGGTATTGGATTGAGCATATGTAAACTCCTTACCGAACAATTGGGCGGGCGCATTGACTTTGAAAGTGAAAAGGGTGAGGGGTCTACATTTTGGATTGAGCTACCACTGGCATCAAACAAAGAGATACTCATATGGAGCGACAATCTGCGGGTTGGTGTTGATGCAATAGACAAGGATCATCAGGTTATCATTGCGCTTAATAATAAAATTTCCAGCAGCTTTTGTGACCAGGAAAATCTGAATGACATCATTATGGAATTAATTAAATATGCCCAGTATCACTTCAGGCGCGAGGAAGCAATCATGGAAGTCTGTGATTATCCAGAGCTGAAAGAACACAGGGAACTCCATCAAAAACTGGTCGCCAAAGTAAACAGACTGGCCGAGGACTGGAGCAAAAACAATGATCCGGAAATGCAGCATCAGCTTTGCCATTTCCTGCGCGAATGGTGGATGGGGCACATCATGAAAGTTGATGTGGACATAGCGCAATATGCCAAAGGAAAGTCCCAAGAAATTCGCCTCATTTTGAAAAATCTTAAGTAAATTTAAGGACTTGTCGCTTTATGGAGTAGGCTGGCTGACTCGCTCAAAATTCAGATCATGAAAGTCGAAACTGAAATCTGTTAACGGGGATACAGCTTTCATAGTGATGCCTTGAGGATTGCCATCATAACCCACTGAGAATTTGACATAGGCATCCGCATCCAATGTGCGGTCATTCCATTTGGCAATGAAAATATCGGATTTATAGGGCACCATCTTACCTGTTAAGCGTTCTGATTTGACCGCCCTGAAAAAAAGCTCACCCTTATTTTCTGTGATGACAATTTCCCCAAACCACGGGTCTTTATAGGTGCCTACATAGCGGCTTATGCTTTCCGCTGGTTCATAGTTCAGCTCGGTCATATCCGGCATCGCTTTGGCGGCCATGGCAAGTCGCTGCTGCTTAATATCATAATATTTTGTCAGCCAGTCGGTTTTGTTATCAGACGTATAGGCTTCCACAATAGTGTTCATGATGGCGGGTCTGGCGTAGCCTGCCTGTTGATTAGTATAGATAACAATCCCAATCCCCAGATCAGGGATCATGAGATTCAGGCACAGCATACCAGGTAGTCCGCCGCCATGTTGTGCTATTTTAAAACCATTCATGTCCGTTAGAAACCACCCCAGTCCATAGGCGGAAAAGTTAGTATTGAAAGAATCTGCAGTGCTTTTACTAACCGGCATTATTGTTTGGGGGGTCATAATTTCAGTCTGCTGTTCTTCGGACAGAAAAATACCTCCACCTGGCAGCTGCCCCTTACGAAGATGCATATCAAACCATTTCAACATGCTTTCAGTGCTGCATAATAGTCCGCCAGCTGCTGAAATGACGACTTCCTCACCAAACTTCACATATCGGTTCATGGTCTGCAATTTCCCATTTTTGACCATATGAGGATCTGCTATATTCTTCTGATCTTGAGTGGCTTGGACGTTAGCCACACAATGCTCCATCTTGAGTGGTTTTAAAATGCGGCTATCAATAAAATCTTCATACGACATGCCGGAAACAGCCGCAATAACCTCGCCCGCCACAAGATAGAGCAGGTTATCATAAGCAAATTGGGTACGGAAACTGCTCACTGGCTTTAAATGACGGATATTTGCAATGATCTCTTTTCGGCTAAAATCTTGCGAGGGCCATACCATCAAATCTCCAGCCCCAAGGCCAAGCCCACTATTATGGATCAACAGATCACGGATGTTGAATTCCCGCGTAACCCAAGGGTCATAAAGCCTGAAATCAGGGATATGGTCGATGACTTTATCGTCCCAGCTGATCTTTCCCTCATCCACCAGCAGGGCGAGGGCTGCTGCGGTAAAGGCTTTGCCTGTGGAGGCAATGCTAAAAAGGGTTTCCGAGTCCACCTTACCTTTTTTATCAATGTTACGGATGCCGTAGCCTTTGGCATGAATGACCTTGCCATCCCTGATAATACCCACGGCCATACCGGGGACCGAAAATTTTTCCATGGCCAGTTGCACAATCTGATCAATTTCAACACTGCTTAGGCCTTTTGGGGCCGCCAACAGGGGCGTTTGATATGACAGTGCCAGCAGGGCCACTGTCACAATTATTTTGTTAATAAATTTCGTCATTTTTCCCTCCAAAATATTTTATTTCTCATAGTGACGTTGCCAGCATGATGCCGATAAAATTGGCCACCGCATAACCGAAGACACCCAGCAGCACTGCTGGTGCTACCAAATCATGCCTTCCCCTGCCAGCGGCAAGTGCCGCCGCAGGTGCCGGACCAGCCGCACAGGCATTGGAAGCAATGACTACCTCAAACAGATCTAGCTTGAAAAAGCGGCTTGCCCCAAAAATAACAATTGCATGACTGACGACAATTATCAGAGCATAGAGCGCGACAACCATGGCACTATCCATCATAGCCACCACATCCGCACTGACGCCGATTGCGACAAAAAACAGATACATAAAGAACTGCCCAATATCATAATCACCCTGTAGATTTTTTAATTGTTTTGGAAAAATATTGGCGATCAGCAGTGTAATAGCGGTGATAAACATGATACTGTAACTGCCAACGCCAAGATATTCAGCCAATGCCTTGGCAACAGCACAAATAGCAAATGATAATCCTATGGCAACACCCAGATGCTGCAAGTTGAGCTGTGGAGCTGGCTTTTCAATATTTTCTGCCCGATTATTATCTGCGCCTTCAGTAGAATGAGAAAACCTGAACCACCAACGGAATACCGCCAATGACGGTATCATAGCCAGAAAGGCCAGATAGGCCACACCAACCACATTGTCTGCCGCAACACTGGCGATTGCCATGGCCGGGTCAAGGGATACCGCCTGGCTGACTGCGGCCATATTCATGGAACCGCCAATATAGGTGGCGCTGAATACTCCCGCTAACTTTGGTGCTTCCTCCCCAAGGGGCAATAAATAAAAGCCCAATATCGCCCCCAGTGTTGTGCCAAAGGCCCCGAGGAAAAATGCTATCAGCATACCCCCTGTTTCAGAAATAACTCGTCTCAAATCTGCCTTTAACAATAATAATGGAATGGCTAGTGGCACCAGATAAGACCAAATGATGCCATAAGCATCGGCGGTTTTTGGTAATATACCAAAATTTGACAATAACATTGCAATTGCCATAGTAGCCGCGATCCCAGAAATAGTACTCCCGAGCTTTGTCGTGTCAGCCCAGAAACCGAAAGCCGCCAACAGGACAAGGGCTGACCATAGAGCATAGGTCCAATCAGCATGAATGAGTGATTGTGCAAACATTTATTCTCCCCTTATTTTTTACGATTGGCTGTAAAATCAATTCCGGGGGCACCTTCTGCACTATAATATCTAACCTTATCTGCCTTGCCTGACTTGTCGATAATGAATGAGATACGCACTAAATCATTCTGGAAAAAGAAATCGGTCTTGGAAGAAGGGCGTAATTGTTTTTTACTGCCGCCCATGGTTTGTGAATATAGTTTGCCATCGGCGTAAGAGATGCTGATGGTTACGCCAAATTTTTCATACACGTAATCACCGGCATATTTTTTTATTAGTGATGCCTTTACTTTTACCTCATCTGGCTCAACAAAAGGCTCATCCAATGCGATGGCAAAAAGCTGGCTCGTCACGGTTGACGGACCAATCGTCGCGCTAGCATTATTTGTCAAAATCACGACAAGAAGATCTTCATCCTCTATCCTTTGCAGGTTGGTGCTAAATCCATTAATGCCACCGCCATGACCAACAACCCGGTGTCCTTTCAGGTCCGCTACTGATAAGGCATAGCCATAGCCTTGATCCTCTTTATCAGAACCGGCATTCTTGCCGTTTGACAGCACATACGGTGTTGTCATTTTCTGTAAAGATTCATTTGAAACCACCTTGCCGGCATAAAGAGCATCCGTCCATTTTTGAAGATCATCAACGGTTGATAATAAAGACCCCGCAGAATATGGGATGCGCATACTAATATATTCAGCATTTTGAACGCCATCTTCAGTAACATGATACCCCATAACTCTGTTTGGAATAATTTTGGTGAAACTGCCATAATATGAATGTGTCATACCAAGGGGGGTGAATATTTCTTCCTGAATATATTCTTCGTAAGTTTTTCCGCTGACTTTTTCAATAATCGCACCCAGCAGAGAATAGCCGGAATTATTATATAAATAAGCGGTAGAAGGGGCAAAATCCATTGGCTGATTCTTAAAGGTATCTGTCAATTCCTGAACCGTTAAATCTTCATTTATTTGTTGTTCCATCACTTCCGGCAGGCTGGTATAGCTCTTGATCCCGCTGGTATGGGTAAGCAGATTTTCGATAGTGATATTATAACCATGAACCGGATAATCCGGCAGATATTTGGTCATAGGGTCATCGAGATTTATTTTACCCTGCTCAACCAGTTTCATAATGGCGGCGGACGTGAATTGCTTGGTGATTGAGCCAAGCCTGAAAACCATGTCGGGACGTAGTGGAATATTCAGCTCAATATTGCCCATGCCATATGCTTTTCTGATAATGGTTTTGCCGTCTTTGACCACAAGTACCGAAGCACCAGGGCCATCAGCCGGATAAATATTACTGAGCAGGCTATCCATCTGTTCTGCCGGGCTAGTATCAGCTTCTCCTGCAGATGCAGAAAATAACAACAAACTGCAAATTACAGCTGATATACTCAGGGTATAAATACCCTTCAAATTAAAATTTTTCATCAAATTTTCCCATTTTTTATGTTTTGACTTTTCTTGATGCACCAACAATCAATAAACGATTGCCTAAAGACTTTTTCCCTAATTCATCACATTATTGGTATGACATTTTTTGAGCAGTTCAATCACCTACAGCTAAAGCCGTGATGCCCTGTCTACGAGAATAAAAATCACTTCTGTTTTTTCTTCTGCATCATATACCGGGTGGGGGATATACCATTATCCATTAGGACAGATTCCACATTGCCCTTGCCATCAATTGAGAAGCTCAGATTGAACACCCCGCCGTTTCGCTCTGGAACATCATTAACCAGATCAAAGGAATCGCCACGATGGTGCTTCAAACTTCCAACAAATACACTGCCATAGCCAAAGCGCAGTGTGTTGTCGGCTAAACTAATCACTAATTCGCCAAAGGTCTCATTATCATATGTTCCCACATAAGATTCCAGAGGTACTGAAGGCTTTACTGATGGGGCAGCCGAAGCAATATGCTTTGCTATATCTTCGGCTGCTTTGGTTTTCTGTTTCTCGGTACCTTCTGTGAATTTGGCCAGATGATCATCATCCCCCATGCCCAGCATATGATCAACAACCCAGGATGACACTATCGAATGCAGGCCATAATTAGGGGCGGTATTGGTTAATGTAACCACACAGAGCTGAGGCTCAGGAATAAAAGTAAAGCTGGATAACATACCATCTATGCCCCCGGTATGAGTATAGGTAGTATGGGGGCCATTATTGAGGCGGGCAATACCCAGACTATAAGCTAGATGCGCGTTCGCCCTACTGCTTTCTTTATTGAGGGGCATCAGGGTATGGGGTTGACGTATCACATCAATAATAGCCTCAGGGATAATTTGTTTATCGCCCAGCTTGCCATTCGCCAGTTGGACCTTGCACCATTGGGCCATATCTGCCACAGAAGAATTAATCGACCCGGCTGCGCCAAAAGCATCAATATTGTGGTAGGGGATAGCTAACACTTTCCCGTCGATAATAGTATGAGGCGTAGCCACATTGTCCATGCCTTTCAAGTCACGGACACTGGTATTGCTTCTGCCCATTTTTAAGGGGACAAAAAAACGTTCTTTAATCATCTCATCCCAGCTGTTATCACTGACTGCGGGGATGGTTTCACCGGCAGCTACAAACATGAAATTATTATAGATAAAACCTGAACGAAAGCTGAGTTCCAACGGTAGATGTTCAATCATTGCCAAAGCATCTGCGCGGGACATTTCCGGTCTGGCATACCATGCCGCATCGGCCCTGGCCAAACCGGTACGATGACTGAGAGCATCCCGCAGCGTGAGTTCAGTAAAAAGATAAGGATCGGAAAAACGCAGTTTAGGCAGATACTTTGTCAGTGGCTCATCCCAGCTTAGCTTGCCTTCATCCACCAGCATACCCACTGCCGTAGCAGTGAAATATTTGGTATTGGACCCAATGGCAAAGAGCGTATCTTTATCCACCGGAGCCTTTTTTCCCACTTCACGAACGCCAAAGCCTTTGGTATAAATCACCTTGTCACCGCGGACGACAGCAACGGCTACTCCCTGTGTTTGGGTAAGCTCCATTGTTTGTTTCATGAATTTATCCAGACCGTCAAGTTCTTTAACCTGTGCCTGAACATGTGCGCTTGTGAGCGCATATAGTACAAAAATATAAAAAATGAAATTTTTCATGTTTTCCCTCCAATAAAAAATTTACCTGTAGAAGGCAATATACCTTGGGTACAGATTATGTCCATACCCAAGGTAAAATATGTAAAATATTACCTGCTTATTAGAAGCTTACCGCAACCGAAGCTCCGATGGTTCTGGGCTGTATAATGCCCCCGGTCGCTATAAGTGTAGTTGGACCCGTAGCTGTGGCCGCCCCACCACCAAACGTGTAGTTATCAAACAGGTTGGTGGCATATATGTTAAGAGTATATTGGCCGCTGGTGAAACTGGCGTTCAAGTCTGCCAGTACGTAACTTTCAATGGGAAAGTTCACTGTACCAAATCCAACATTCTGGCCAAGTGTATCGCTAAAACCACCAGTGTATGCGGTATTATATTCACCCACATAACGCAGACCAAAGCCAAGTGTTGCATCAATATCGCCGATTGTATAATCATAATCAGCCCTGAGTGACGCTGTCCATTCAGGCAAAAATCTTGTTTTTTCACCTTTCAATGCACCTAATGGGGCACTATCACCATCAAGGGTACTTTTTGCATAGGCAATTGTCGCCGAAACCCGCAATTGATCGGTCAACAAGGCATTAAAAGTTCCCTCAAATCCATGAGATGAAATACCCTGATCACTATTACCAGCCGTCCCTAAATTATTAATGACCAGAGCCGATTGGAAATCAGACCAGTTGATGAACCAAAGCGCAACATCATAGGAAAATTTACCCTCAATCGCGTTGCCCTTGGCACCAACTTCATAACTCCATAAGCTGTCAGAATTCACAAAAGTAGGGGCTGTCTGTCCGGTATTTATATCAACGATTGGTACATTGGAAAATGCCGGTCTGTAACCACTGGCAACACGGGTATAGAGGGAAAGGTCTTCCCCAACCCGCCAACGGGCATTTAGCAGATAGGTGGTAACTTCATCATCTATTGAATCTTCCTGATCTAGTGGTGGAACCAGCAATCCGGTAAAGCCAAAAAAAGTATTTATTGAATTGTCACTATATCTTAGACCAGCGGTAACATCAAAATCAGGTGTAATATAAAATGTTGCATTGGCAAAGGCGGCGAATTCTTTATAAGTTGAAGGAAAACTTATGTCCAAATAAGCGAAATTAATGGGTTGTGCAACGACTAACTGATCATTGCTGGTATCCTCCTTTACAAAGAAGAGGCCAGCTTGCCATTCAAAACTATTACTGTCAGCTGATGTCAGGCGTGCTTCCTGAATAAATTTCTTCGAAAATACGGATATCGATTGTGGAACTGATGTGGTGGTTCCCGGTGCTGAACCGGTAACTATATCAGCAAAACTATCGAAAGTGAATGGCTCGAAAAATGGTACAGCAAATAAATCACTCCTTATCTCAGATGAATTTTTTGCATATCCGGTAACAGAAGTAAATTCTGCCCAATTAAGATCATAGTTAAATGTCGCATCAATTTTTTTATACTCAGAATCTGCCGTATTGAAGTTAAGGGCAAAAGCATATTTACCTTTAGTCGGCACCAGAACAGGATTAGCCGAGTCGTCAACGGTGAATTCAACAGAATCGCCGCCAGTAGAATTGTTTTTTTGGTACAATCCGCTAATTTTAAGACTAGAAACATCGGAAAATTTAACCAGAGCTGTTATGGCCCCGCCATATATTTCTGCTGTATTATAATCTTCTTCTGCTACTAGACCGCTAGCAATATCTAATCTGTCAACATAGCCAGCTTGATCATTATAAAATCCACTGATTGTTACGCCTACCTTATCCTCAACCAGAGGTGCACTGATCATAGCACGGTATATCTGACTAACATCACTGGCTTGTTTGGTTGAAGAAACTTCAGCAGAAAAGCTTCCGCGAATTTCATCAAGGGCCGGATCTTTGTTGATATATCGTACAACACCGCCCATAGCCCCGGCACCATAAAGGGTCCCCTGAGGGCCTTTTGCGATTTCTACCCGTTCAAGATCGCCCAGTAATCCATCAAAAAAGAATGTGGTGCCAAAAGAAAAAGCTGTTGATGAAGTTATTGGAACATCATCCAGATAAATTGCAGTAACCGGAATGAATCCCTCCTGACTGGCTCCGCGCATGGTAATTTGACCTGCTCCGGTAGCACCATTTGAATTAAAATTCACGCCAGGGGTATAATCAATAATGTCTTCAAGTGATGTGAGCCCCTTGGTAGTAAAGTCATCTGGATTTACTGAGGCAATTGACATGGCCACATCCTGCAAAGCTTGTGTCCGGCGTGATGCGGTGACCAGCACCTCTTCAATACCCATTTTTCCACCATCAGTTTCATCATCAGCATCGTCACCTGCAAGGTTACTTTCATAATGTGCAATATCTTCTGCATCGGCAGATAAGCTGACATTTTTCATTAATGAGGCATTAGTTGAATGAGGTGAGCGAATAATTATGGTGCCGTCACTTTGCTCTACCACCTCAAAGGCTGTGTTCTGTAACAGGAAAGACAGAGCATCTTTTGCTGACATTTCCCCCGTCATTGCCGGAGAAGTTTTGCCCGCCAGAAGGTCAGACCGCACTGTGATCACAACATTGGTCTTTTCTGAAAATTGTATCAGGGCTTCTGCCAGAGGTAATGGCTGTAG
Organism: Emcibacter sp.; assembly: GCA_021774875.1. GTDB lineage: Bacteria > Pseudomonadota > Alphaproteobacteria > Sphingomonadales > Emcibacteraceae > Paremcibacter. Next base: position 1,919 of record JAJFIP010000230.1, on the reverse strand, counting down.
TTCAAACTTGTAAATATCAGATGGCTGGGCATTGGCAAAGGTCGAGCCCAGAGCGATGAGCGATGTTGCAGCAAACATTTTTACGCGGCGTAATGATTGTGTTTTTAAACTGTATCTGGACTTCATTGGTTCTTCTCCCATTCATACGGCTTACAGATTATTCTGAGCCTTATCTATGAGACGTGATATGTTGTGAAAATCGCACCCCCTGTTATTTATTTAATTTTATCGCAGATATATAAGATCACTTAAATTATTGTTATTAATGGCTTATTAATGCAATTTTTTGTTCAATTTTTAGTTTTTTAATAGACTTGATGATGACATCTCCAGACTGAAGATACATCACCTCGACCGCAAATATCTCTGGCAGGGTTTTCAGGAATTCATCGATCTGTTTAACGTCAAAACTGGTAGTCACATGAACATGGGCGAGACTGTCATCTTCCAGCACAATATGTCCTGAATAATAGCGATTGGCATCGGCGATGATTTTTGCGAAGGCCGCTTCCTTATAAGCAAGTCTGCCTTCGCGCCACGCGCCGGGCTTTATCTGTGCAACTGTGATATTTTTATCAAATCCAGTTGCCGTAGCCGATACAGATTGTCCTGCGGTCAACAGTTTGGTTTGATAGGTTTTTTGTTCAGTTAGTTTTGGGGTAACCTGAACCCGCCCTTCCAATACACCTACTGTTATATCCTGTGGCCCTAAATGGACATCAAACTTTGTCCCCAAGACTTGCACCATTGTGTCCCGTGCCTTCACATAAAAGGGTCTTTTAGGGTTTTTAGCCACGTCGAAAAAGGCCTGACCCTGATCCAGAGATATATCCCTACGGTCATCACTGTAGAACACTTCAATGCGGGACATGGCGCTCAGGGTAATGATACTGCCATCAGCAAGGTTTACTTCCCGTACTTCTGATGTTGTTGTCTGATAAATGTCAGGGGTTAGAGTAGGGGATTGTTGCATGAAAAACACTATGCCAATAACTACTATGAGTGATGCAAGTGCATAGTGAGGCACGCTTACCCATTGTTTTACCGCAGGGATAAAACCGGTAAGAATATTGACTTTTTCCACTCCTGTATCAACTGATTTTCGCAAATTTTCCCCTTGGGGCGAGCGGGCCAGAACACCTAGTTCATTCCATATCTGACTAATACCTGCATAGGCTTTGCCATGCCTTGGGTTTTCATCTCGCCATAGTTCAAAAGCGGCAATATCTGCATCAGTTGCTTTATCAGACATGATTATCATGAGCCATTCATGGGCAGTCTTTTCAATCTGACTTTCTGTGTTGTTGAGCATATTCATCTTTTTAACTCCGACTTTTCAGTCTTTAGGTCATTTTTTTTCAAAGTCCTGTGGAAATCTGCCAGTGCTTTCATAACATGCTTTTTGACAGCTGATTTTGATAGCCCTGACTGGCGCGAAATCTCCGCATAGGTAAGTCCGTCAAATCGATTAAGTATCAGCATACGTCTGCGTTTTACCGGCATATCCCACATGATGCGTTCCAATAGCGTCAATCGCTCTCTGGTTATCAATATGCGTTCAGGATGGATATCGTCACGTTCCCCTGTGGAGTTATTGTTTTTTTGCTCCATCATGTAACGCCGTCGTGTGGCGGATTTACGATGATGGCTGATCACCATATTATGAGCAGACCGATATAAAAAAGCCCGTGGATTTTCTATTTTTGCAGGATCATCCAGCTCGGCAAAATTGGCAAATACAGCCTGAGCCACGTCCTCTGGGTCGGGTGGGCCACTGCCGAAGGTACTGTTGACATATTTGCAGATATCTGTCCAATAGCGATTATATAACAGGCTTAGTTTTTTATATTTCCCGGCTTTTGTCGATCCAGATATAGGCTTTTCAAATGCGGGAGCCGCAATTTCTTCACTCTTGATGT
>JAJFIP010000229.1 GCA_021774875.1 Emcibacter sp. | reverse complement strand
CAGGTTGATCTCATAACGCGTAGCGCGTTCGGGGATCTCCTCTTTGCAGAACTGAAGAGCAACGCAATCGTCATACGGAATGGATTTCTCGTCATGATTCGAATAGATAATACGGATCGCTTCGTTATTTGTTTCGATGCGAACGGGATAGACATCGGCAGCGCGGTCAACAATGCTGCGGTCACGGCTGAACGCCTTTCGTTTGATTTCGGCTGCATTTTCGGCGACGACAGACAATCGGCTCTTGTATCGTCGCTCATGGCCGACTTCCCACGTCGCCAGGCAATCGACTCGCAGCAGCGAATCGTCTGCCAGAGTGATGACGGCTTGCGTGTAGTTGCGGCTACCCTCGGCCAAGATTCGCGACAAGGCATCAAAGACCCGCAGTGCATCGTCGCTTTGCACCGTGTAGCCAAGATGGGCGACCTCCTGTGTTTCAACGTGACGCAACAAAACAATTTTAAATCCACCCCAAGTGCGATGTAGCTCGGTCTTGGCCCCCACCTGGTAATCGACGACAACACTTTGGCGGTTCAGCACAAGACGCGTCGGCAACAGAAAGAAGCCGTATCGAACGATCACCTCATCCGCGTCCGCCGGTATGAAAACGCTGCGGGGAAAGCACAGTTCGTGAATCGCCGCCCAAAGAACCAACCCGCCGGGCACGAGGGTCGTCACCTTGGATCCCGTCATAAAAAACAAGAGCCCCGCAAAAAAAACACCACCACCAATAATAAAGGCCAGACGCTCCAGTTTTGGACGGACCTTCGTGCCTTCTGCCGTCTGCACGGCGTTGGGATCAAACATCAACGGTCGCCTGCGGGTCTTGCAGACAAGTCGATGCCAGTCAGCATCGGACGGATGGTTCATGTTGGATCCTTCACGCATTTAATAACCGGGCCTCTGCTACTCCGACGAAGAGCGCACTTAAACAGGAATTCTACAGCCATGGTTGAAAAACCACATCACACTTCCACCTCCGATAGTAACGGGGCAAAACTAGTCACGGATCACTCATTTGTGAACAGGAGCGAAAAAAACGGACGTTTTCGTTTGAGTCAGTGCTTTCAGATGTGGTCGCGCTCAATCAGCTTCAAAACTGATCCAAGACAGGCCACGCGCAGTTTTAGGTCCGAGTTCGTCTGCGAAACTCGTCATTTCGCGGACACACCGTAAAACCACCGATTTCGCTTACATGTCGGTGTGATCAGATGAGATCGCGATTGAGCTTTGACAAATCCATCCGAAGACAGACACAAATTTGGTTGGATTCTGTTCGCGATTCTAATCGTTCCGCGTATAATCAGTAACCGTCCCTTAAACGGCAGGTCGTCGGCTTGGAAGAGCGGGGAAATTGTTTTTTTGCGACGATAACTCACAATGGATGAACCGAGAGCAGCTCTTCGGAAGTTCTGTTTATTGTGGGAGAATATCGGAGATATTTGAAATGGTAATTCGTTTTCTTTCGGTGTTGCTCGTGGTCACTCTCCCGTTAGTACCTGGAACTGTTCGGGCTGCCGAGGCAAAAGTGCGGATTGTGTTCTTCACACCCAAAGATGTCGAACCGCCGGCGAATGTGCCGCAACGGATGCAGGAAATTGTCGAGTACGGTCGAACCTTCTATGGGAAATGGATGCAACGCTGGGGCTACGAACCCGGTAACTTGCTACCGGTCGATCAAAACAAAGACGGCACGCCGGTCGTCTACTTTGTCAAAGGGGCAGAAACCGTGGCCAGCGGGGCTTACGACAAAATCGGAATTCAAGGGCCGATTCGCGAACAGGCGATTGCCCAATACAAGATTCCACGAGCCGGCAGCACATGGTGGATTTTTGTGTACGGCACGAAGCTCGGTGTCAGCCGCGGTTACGGCGGCTATGCCGACAAAAAAGGGAACGGTTATACGCTGCTGGTTTGGAACGACGTTCCCGGGAAACTTACACCCGACGTTCCGCTTGCAGGTGGTGTCGCCGACAAGCTGAATCTGAAAGGGTATCTGCATGAATTCGGACATACGATGAGCTTACCGCACATCGGGCCGATGAACCGTCACCGCTCAGGTATGTCGCTGATGGGCCCGAACGCGCGCACCTATCGCCGGGCGCGCTCGAGAACCGAACAAAAAGTTTACCTCACCCCGGCCGTTGCCGCGTTGATTTGGAAGCAGCCTCAGATGACCGGGCAGTTTGAGGCACGTCCCCGTTTACCCAAAATCGAAGTCACCGATTTCAAACCGGTCTACGAAGCGAAGGCGAAACGATTTGTGCTCTCGGGAAAACTGAAATCAGATCTGAAAGCCCACAGCGTTGTGGCGATTGACATCCCGGAAAAAGGACCCGGGGAATACTGGAAAAAAGGGTACTCCAACCGCTTAGAGCCTAACGGCGAGTTCGAACTTGTCGTCGATGAACTTCTCCCGTCGTCCGGCGTGGTGAAAGTCGTATTCTGTTTCGAGAACGGCGTATTCTCCGGGACAGGGAAGGGTATCGGCTTCCGGCACGCGGCAGAGATTCCTTACAAATTCGTGAGAAATCGGTATACGATTGGCAATTGACCCCGAGAACAATCAGGATGAATCGAAATGATGATTGTGAAAGTCAGCGATGATAAACTCTCTGTTTTCGGGGAGTTTGGGACCAGGAATCAGCGGGGGACGAGGGTGTTTTCGGATATACAATAATTGTCTAGCCCATTCCGTCTCCGTTCCGAGAACTCGTCGATTTCGGTACTGTCAGGTCAAACGACCGGGCTTGTTGAAAAAGTCGGCATGTTGGTAAGTTGCGCGAACTGAGTAATGCTTCTCCATCGCTTTGACACACAGAAAACCAGCCAACAAAGCAACGCTTTCACCAATCGTTTGAGGAACTCAAGCCAACATCGGCTGGTCCGTAGATGTTGCGATGCCTCTGCGAAAGTGTGGATTCTGTCAACGAAAGTCGTCGTATCGCGGACAATCACTCAAACCACCGTTTTAAAAGACACTTTCTAAAATAGTGACGGGGAAACTAAGGTTTCGCGAACAGTGCAAACTGATCGTCCGATAACAATCAACTTTCGAATTGTCAGCACTGTCACATTTTCAGTTCGAGTTGCCGGGCGCTATTTCATATCATTTCTTCGGATTTCTTTAGACAGATTGTTTTACATTCTTTTGTAAGTACTCGAAAGTTCTCCAGCAGTCATGGCTGAGATGCCCGTTTAAGTTGAGAGGTTTTGTTATGCTTCCGTCTCCTTGGTTTCTATTCAGTGTTCCATTATTGATCATGTTAAATTGTGCAGGACGGCGCAAGGTGGTCAAGAGAGACTTATGCGCCTTAATGTCTCACATGTGGTATGAAATTGATATTTTGTCTCACTTGCAGTGCCGGAAAGCATGCTCAAAGGGAGCAATTCGATACGAGACATTGCGAATGGGTTCTCAATTTGCAGGTGAAAATAGGAAAAAAACAGGCGTTTTTGTGGTGTGGAAATCCTCAGTGTTCGCGATGTGCACCGGTCAGAAAAAGTCTCCTCGCGCGCGTGACGCAGAACAGGTAGTTTCGAAAAGGGGATGACGGCGTCAAGTGCAAAATAAACACTTGGGTTTAGAAGCAAAATGGCTGTTCGAAGATTCCCGAAAATGTCAAGTATTTTTGAGTTTGAGGCTTTTGTAACATAAAACAAAACAGGCTCTTCAAGGGACAAAGGTAAGAATGAGATTTAAAACGCTTCAGTGTCTGGTTAGACTGAAGTCTGAAATAATATCAGGATTGATTGTTCAGGGATTATCAAGCACTGACTCGATGATGAGATTTTCAACATGCAGGAAGTAACACAAATCTTGAAAGCGCTGGAAGCGGGTGATGTGGCTGCCACAGATCAACTGCTGCCGATTGTGTATACAGAGTTGAGGAAACTGGCGGGAAATAAAATCTCACAGGAAGCACCGGGACAAACATTGACGGCAACGGCGCTGGTGCATGAGGCCTATCTGCGGCTGGTGGGAAAGGAAGAAGAGCAGCAGTGGGATCATCGCGGCCATTTCTTCGCGGCGGCTGCAGAATCGATGCGACGCATCCTCATCGAGAATGCACGACGTAAAAAACGATTGAAGCATGGTGGCGAACTCGATCGTGTTGAACTGCCTGAGATTGCAGCGCCTGCTCAGCAACAGTTTGATGATCTGCTGGCACTGGATGCTGCTTTGACTCAGTTTGCAAAGGAAAATCCGGAGAAAGCAGAACTAGTGAAGCTGCGATACTTCGCTGGATTAAGTGAGCAGGAAGCCGCGGATGTGTTGGGGATTTCTCGTGCGACTGCGGCTCGTCACTGGGCTTATTCTCGTGCCTGGCTATTTAGTCAGATTAAATCTGATAAAGACCAAACTATTTAATAATAAGAACTTACGGATATTAAGGAGTGGCTCGCTAAGACCGTTTTCGAAAAGTTTTTGTTTATTCAAAGAAACAGTGAGGCGCGCCAGATAACAAAATCGCATGGTAAGATAGTCGGGGAACAATGACTGTTCCCATTTAAAATCTTTACCTGATGGGGTGACCCATCCTGAAGAAAACAAAATTATGTCCGACCCTGAAGTACCAGAAAATCCTGAGCCGGAACCAACACGTGAGAATGTAAATCCTCAATCGATTGAGGGTCTGTTTCTGCAGGCATTGGAAAAGAAAACTCCGGCGGAACGCACACAATTTCTGGATGAAATATGTGGCGATAACCTGGAACAACGCCGTCGTGTTGAGGCATTGTTGATGGCGTATGATGACGCTGGTAGCTTTCTGGAAAAATCTCCTATTGGATCGAATGAACCACAGCCGGTTTCTCTCGAATTTCTAACACCTTCAGACAATCCAGAATTATTGGGAACGCTGGGCGAGTACGATATCTATGAAGTGATCGGGCAGGGGGGCATGGGAATTGTCTTTCGTGCGCTCGATCCTAAATTAAATCGCATCGTTGCCATCAAAGTAATGTCGCCACATTTAGCGATCAACCCTAATGCACGGAAACGGTTTTTGCGGGAAGCCCAAGCCGCGGCTGCCGTCAGTCATCCGCATATTGTTACGATTCATGCCGTTGATGAAGATAAATTGCCTTATCTGGTGATGGAGTATGTTGTTGGGCAGTCATTGCAGGAGAAGCTTGATAAAGTCGGTTCTTTGAACGTGACAGAAATCCTGCGGATTGGAAATCAGATAGCCGAGGGACTTGCCGCCGCTCA
>JAJFIP010000228.1 GCA_021774875.1 Emcibacter sp. | reverse complement strand
TGCCCGATAATAAACGAGTCACTGATGGCACACTGTCTTCCAGCACAGGCGCTTACAGTCGCGCCAGAAGTCGACTCCCCTCTAGTGCTGCCGAGTGGCTTGCCAGAGAAGTCAGCCACTCACTGATTGAGGCTTCTCCTGCGTCGCATGACAACCGCCGTGTGTTTATGATCGATGGTACCACGATCACGCTTCCACCAGAAACAGAACTGCAACAGCTTTATCCCCCTGCTTTGAATCAATACGGTGAGGGAGTCTGGCCTGTTGCTTTGCTGGTTGTCGCTCATGAACTGGCCAGTGGGGCCGCCCTGGTTCCTGAAGTGGGCGCCATGTATGGGCCGCAGGCTGTTTCGGAAACAGCGTTAATCGACAACTGCCTGGCGCAAATGCCGGCGGACAGTATTGTCATGGCAGATTCCGGCTTTGGTATTTTTGCAGTCGCGCACAAAATCGATCAGGCAGGACTGTCGTTCCTGCTGCGCATGAGCAAGCAGCGGTTTGATCGGCTGCGCAAGACTGCAACCCTGATTGACGAAGGCGTCAACTGGAAAACCTGGTCCTGTCAGTGGCAGCCCAGTCCTAAAGAACGCCAGAAGCATCCCGGTTTGCCTAACGACGTGGTCCTGTCGGTTCAACTTCATGAAATCGAAACTGGCGAAGGAAAGCCGTTGTATCTGGTGACCAGCTTGGAGGAGACGGTCGAGATGTTATCTGACCTGTATGCCCGGCGGAATGATGTGGAAATCGATATTCGAAATATCAAAGTGGTATTGGATACAGAAAACATTCGTGCGCGCAGCGTTGAGATGTTCCATAAGGAACTGCTGACATCCATGGTCGCCTATAATCTGGTCGTGCAATTTCGGCGTCAGGCGGCCGATCTGGTGAAACTGCCGCCGCGTCGTATGAGCTTCAAGAGAGTCTGGACCACGTTCCAGCAGTTCCTGCTGTCGGCCATGTATACCAAAGCCAACGAGTGGCGAGAGAAATATCGCAGGGCTTTGAGTATCGCAATGCAAGACAAGCTTCCCAATCGCCCCGGACGCAAATATCCCCGTGAAGTATATAAACGACGCTCCAAATCAACGCACTTCAAGAATCGAAAAAAGGACTCTGGTCCGTCATAAGGAAAAAGTAAAGTAAGTGCCATTAGGCTAGCGCCGTACCGCTCACATGGAAATGATAGCAAGCTTTAAGGAATCGGACCCCAAATTTTGATCATGAGATTATACATCGCCGAGTCATGTGCTTTGAGTTCCGCTCGTACAAACGGATAGAAATCGTTCACACCAAAATAAGCCTCGGTTGATTCTGCAAAGTATTCTTTGTGGTTGTTCAAACCGTAGTGCCGCACTTCTTTTCCCGTATGGACCAGCACTTTCTCATAGATCCCTTTTTCTTTTGCTGCATTATACGACGCAATAATATCGGCTTGGTCGAAACTTAAGACCTGATCGTGATACGCATGCGCCAGTTCATGCAGGACGACATACGGATGCTTGGCCCACATCCTTCGATCTAGAAGTTGTTGAGCAACGGGAATATGCACGTACTTGGCCAGACGAGGATCATGTCCGTGTGCTATCAACCAGCTTTTTGAAGGATGGTATTGCATATTATTTAATTTCGCATTTTTCCATTCGATCCAGATTCGTAATTTTTGTAGCTGGGCGACTCGCTCTTCCGAAACAATATACTTCACCCGTTGCAGATGGTTCGCCAAAGCCTCTAATGCTTGCTTACCCCTCTCGGCATGTTCTTGAGAGAACAGTAACGGATCGGCGGCCACAGTCCAACCTTCAATTTGTTTTTCAACGGGATCGTAAAATTGAGGAGGCTCTTCGGCTTGTAAGTGACTGGAAAGCGATATCACCACACTGATTAGTAGCAATGAAAAAAGCCGCGCATTTAGCAATTCCGATCTCCATCGACGATTTACCATTTTGAGCCTCTGATATCTAAGACAAAGTGTCGTGTAAAGTTTCGATTTTAATGATTCCGATTCCAAATAGGAATTATTAAATGGAACATGATCGATGGTTCTTGACCCTTATAGATCTGAAAAGATCGCCAATGGTTGTCAGAAAGGCATCTCCTCTGGTATTTGTCACTTCGTCGTATAAGATGAGAGCAGTGAACCTATCGTACTTTATCCGAACCAAGTCGATGACTCATGAATATAGAATCCAAATCAGTGCTAAAACGTGTGTTGCCGTGGCTGGTTCCTCTCCCGCGCGGGATATTTGATAAACCCCAAACGGGAAAACAAATGCTGGTTTTTTACCTTTCTCGGATACTGGCCTTCTATATTCTTTTGTTAATTTTGCTGATGGTTGCCCAACGCTGGCTCATTTATCAACCCACGCGCGTTTCTACTTTGTCGGTAGATCAAGCGGGGGCACCGTTTGGAGTGGTACATGAAATTTCGGCGCGGACAGATGATGGACTGGATCTAAAGGGCTGGCACTTTCTCGCCGGTCAGGTCGCCTGTACTGACCGTGCCGCTTGTGACGAACAACTGGCAAAAGGACGCCCTGTCGTAATCCTGTTTCATGGCAACGGGGGAAATCGTCTGCACCGCACAGAAACTTGTCGGTTGTTGGCCAGTCTTAATTTGCATGTGTTCGCCTTCGATTACCGAGGCTATGCCGAAAACCCGGGCAGCCCCAGTCAAACAGGTTTACTCAATGATGCCCGCGCCTTCTGGAAGTATGCTGTCAGAGATCGCAAAATTGATCCACAGCGAATTATTCTCATGGGCGAATCTCTAGGCGGAGGCGTGGCGACATTGTTCGCCAGCGAACTCTGTCTGAAAAAGACGCCGCCCGCGGGTTTGATTTTGCGATCCACGTTCAGTTCGATGGTCGATGCCGCCTCGCATCATTATCCTTGGGTGCCTGTCTCCTGGTTATTGTGGGATCAGTATCCCAGCCTGAAAGCAATTCCGGAAATTCATTGTCCACTGCTGCTGATTCATGGAACCGCAGACAACATTATCCCTTATGCTCTAGGGGAAAAGTTATTCGATGCCGCTTCGCCCACATCGGCTACAGGCATTCCAAAGCGTATGGTGACGATTCAACAGGGAACGCATAACGGCCTGATTTACGAAGCACGAGGGACTCTCTCTGCCACCTATGATCAGTTCGCCAAACAGCTTATTTCACAGCCCATCAATTAATCACAATGTTCTCTCTCGACAGTGTGAAACTGTCAAAGCAGAGTGTCGCTAAAGAAGATACGCCCTATTCAGGTTGAGACCGCTTACTCCGAAAACCGCTGGGAGTTTCTCCTGCCAGTTTACGAAACGTGCGCGTGAAATAAGCGGGTGACGAAAACCCTAGCTTACGACTCACCTGATCAACGGTCATAGCAGGATCGCCTAACATCCGCTTGGCTTGCCAGATTTTGATTTCGTTGAAATAAGCCATGATGCCACAGCCATACGTTTTGCGGAACGCCGATTTGGCGAGTGTCGGGCTGACGTGAACTTCACGCGCAACTTCCATAATTGTCAAACGGTCATTCACACGATTGAGGAGCAAGCGTCGGATTTGTAGTGCCAGGTCATCTTGTTCGCTGGTCTTTGAAACAGGGGCAAGGTGATCAAGCACCAGTGAGAGAAATACTAATAACCGACTCGTCACATCCAGCATGCGATGAGGATGTTCTGAAATCAACTGGTCAGCCATTCTCCAAAAGGCATGTTGCAAGTCCGGATTTTCTGCTGAGTTCACACGCTGGACTCCTTTGACCAACGTCTGCAATTCATGGCACGCGTCGGCAATCCCGGATTCTTCCGGCCAATAACCTAAACGATCAAGATCAACGACAAATGCAATCGTAGATGCCGTATGAGGACCTTTGTTTAACCAATGATGATCTACCCCCGGACCAATCATACAAAAGTCTCCGGAATCTAATTCAAAACCTCCCTCGGGTGTCAACAACGTCATCGGCCCCTGCACACTACCATGCATGGCAATGACGGAATGATTGTGCTTTTGAGTACGAGTTCCAGGTGGAAAATGTCCGGAAGTAAACCGAGCAAACGGCCCCGGCGTAGGATGATAATAAGAGAGGTAGTTCCAACTCTGTTTCAGCGAAGAAGTATTCTGGGGCTGCGAAGAGGGTAGATAGTATGACAGATCAATTTTATTGGCATCCACGTTACCCACAGGATGGATAAGATGATCTGCTGCTTCTTGTTGATTGAGTGATATTTTACGACCCATTTTTGTCCGGCTTGAAAATTTTGATTTCCATTTTTACGAGCACATTCCTGTTAGGCCTGAAGTTTACGCAGGTTGAGTATCACCTGAAATCCAAATATTGAACATGACATTTTGAACAGAATCGCTCTGACTCATTCACATTAAAAATATGACGTCGATTCCTTAAGTCATAATACCAGCTTTGCCACAAGAATGTCCGATAGTGATGAATTTAGGTCTGAAAAGGCATTTTAAGATCGGTAACTACTTGTAAATTAGAAGGTTACCGAATTTATACTTCAAATACCAAAAAGACAAATTCTTTGAAAAAGGGACATGAGAAAGATCCCCACCAGTCACTTTGGCCAAAATTGGTTTCCAGATATGGCAATTCAAACTCGAACATCCACTAACAAACGACAAAGTCTATTTTCCAAGTCATGTGCTCTGTGACGGCTTGAGATCTTATTTTTTTAATCAATTAATTGTTTTCTTAGCTTTAGTAAAAGGAAAGCCCTCATGAAACGAAAAGCATTCACATTGATCGAATTGCTGGTTGTGATTGCGATCATAGCCATACTCATTGCATTATTGCTTCCCGCCGTTCAACAAGCACGTGAAGCAGCACGACGCAGTGCCTGTAAGAACAATATGAAACAAATCGGATTGGCAATGCATAATTACCACGATGCATTTACGACATTTCCGATCGGTTCTCAATACAACATGTGGCAAGCGAACTGGAGGTCAGCCGTCCTGCCATACATCGATCAGGCTCCCCTTTACAATCAGCTGACTCAGACTCCCGCCGATGGTCGCGGCTATAACACAACTAATAATTGGACGGGTGGCGGTGGATATGGAACCGGAGCGGGATCCAATGAAGCGTTAGATAAAGCATTCGTGAATGTCTATAAATGTCCTTCCAGCCCATTAGATTCGTTCTACGTGGGAACGGTAGGAGGCCGGCATCCAACTCCAAGGGACTCCCAAGTCGGAATGACAATGGATTACGTCGGCATCGGGGGTGCGTTTAGCGAGACCATTGTTCCTTTCGATGCGGCCAGCAATACCAAGGCTCAGGTGAATACGTTTTATGGAACGATGGCTCAGAATGGCATGTTACAAATCGGAAATGTGGTACGGATCAGAGACTGTACCGATGGAACTTCAAATACAATCATAGTGGGTGAAAACTCTGGCTCGATTGCAGGAGACGACCGCCGAAAGAATCTATCCGGTGGCTGGGCCGGTATGAGATTTCCTGGCACCTCTGGGGGCAATGGTTACGGCGGGGGGGGAATCGTTACGATCCGTTATGCATCGAATCCCAAAACAGCGCCCGCCTATACGGGTGCGGGTTATAATAATGGCCCTTTGACGTCATATCATGTTGGAGGCGTGCATGTGCTACTGGCTGATGGAGCGGTACGATTCATTTCGGATAACTTGGACTTCACTACACTGCTCTCGTTGGGCACATTGAATGACGGACTGGTTGTCGGAGAGTTCTAAACGAAATTTTTCAACCCAGACACTCACATTCAGATCACCGCCGAGTGTGAGTGTCTGCTTTCAAACAATAGGCTGTGTTCATACCAACGCGATGAACCACCAGGAGAAGATTACATGTTGCCTTTGATTCGCAGTTCTTGTTTTGCTTTATCCAGAATACGTTGTAGGGAATTCTGCTTTCTAACCATATTCGCCCTCAGTACCTTAGTCGGCTGTGGAGGCAATAATGCCGATACCAAAAAGATGGGCACCGCCTCTGGAAAAATCTCACTCAATGGAAAACCGCTGACCGATTGCCGCATCAATTTTAATTCCGCTAAAACCGGAGTCGGGGCTGGAGGAGATTTGAAAGAAGATGGTTCTTATACCCTGGAGGGTTCTCTTCCTGTCGGCGATTACACTCTATTCATCACCCCCCCCAGCGATTTCACTCCTGCAAAAGCCCAAGCCAAAAGCGGCCTGACCAATGTGCCAGCAAAGTATCGTGGCGAAGCAACCAGCGGTCTCACTGCGGAAGTGAAAGAAGGCAAGAGCGAATATAATTTCGATTTAAAATAGTATTCATTCGACAGCAAAGACCGTAGGATATTCTCACATACTTTTCTCGACCATCACTTGGGAAGTTTTATTTTAATCTGACTTTTTTCCAAAAGAACAGATGCTTGAACATCATCGGCTCAGGTAAACTGAAACGATCATAGAATTTTTTTCACCGTCTGAAGTACAAAATTTTCCGCGACAACAACCAGATACAAAGATCAAACACCATGAATTCATTATTTGCTGGCTCAACAAATTTTCGATCGAACTTCAAACTGGCAGGTCGCATACTACTGCTCACCATCGTCGGCTCATTACATCAAACGACTGCATTCGCAGATCAACTGATGGCGGGAGCTGCGAAAGTTGATATTACGAATCGGGATGTCAAACTGGTGAATGACCCCTTGTATGTGAAAGCATTAGTCATCAAAGACGGTGACACGACTGCCGCTATCGTAACGGTCGACGCTGTCGCCATCGCCGAAATTGGTTCAATCCGAAATGAGTATCTGGACAACGTTCGAACTCAATTAGAAAAAGACCTCAAGATCAAACCAGCCAACATCATGATCAATGCCAGCCATTGTCATGGCATCGTTTGTGCTGACGTGGAGCAGCGGACAGTTCAGGCTGTGAAAGAAGCCGCAAAAAGACTGGTTCCCGTTAATGTCGGCGTCGGCACCGGACATGAAGATCGTGTCATGGAGAACCGCCGACTGATCTTGAAAAGTGGCAAAGAAGCTGACGTGCGCCACGCCTATTCACTACCCCCCGATGAAGAAGTCGCCAAGGTCGGTCCCATTGATCCAGAAATCGGTATCTTAAAGCTCAACAAAAAAAATGGAGAGACGTTGGCGGTTGTGTATAACTTCGCCTGCCACCCCATTCAGGGAGTGCCCAACAAGGGAAACACTGCCGACATGTCTGGCTTCGCTTCGCAAGTCATTGAAGACAACCTGAGTGACGGTACTATCGCACTGTTCGTGCAAGGCTGTGGAGGTGATATCAACCCTGTCATGTATAAAGATGTCGACAACCCCCGCGACGCCGAAACACTAGGCAACATGCTCGGACTCAGCACTTTGAAGGCGCTGCGAAAAATTAAATGCACTGATGCAGGGGATCTGAAGGTCATCAACGAAACGCTGGCATTGCCCCGATCCAATAACGCCAAACGTATCGCAGCGATTAAAGTCGAGCAGGAAAAATTGATGAAATCGTTACGAGGAACCAGCCTGAACATGAAGACCTTTATTCCTCTGGTCGTGAAATACAATCTGCACAAAGATTTTCCCTCCTATTATTCACATCGCTATCTGCTGGAAGAAAAACTGGGCCGCGATGATCTAAAGCAGCTCGATGCAGAAAACCGCGCCAATCTGGAACGATACATTCGCAACATTTACACAATGGAAAAACTCTCCATCAGTCAGACCAACTTGCGATTGTTAAACAAACATCAGGCCCGCAATATCGCTGCTAAAAAGAAAACTGTGGACGTCGAAGTGCTCGGAATCAAAGTCGGTGACTTCCGGATGATTACCTTCCCGGCTGAACTGACCGTAGGCATTGGCCTCAACATCAAGAAAAAATCACCACACGAAAATACCTTCGTGGCCGGCTACACGAATGGCTACATCTACTACGCTCCCACCGCCGCCCAACTCAAAAACGTTGGCGGCGCCCAGGAAGACAGCGACTGCATGCTGGCTCCCGAATGGCAGGCCATCTTTGAAACCAGAGCTCAGGATATTATTAAACGGCTCAAATGATGAGGTAATCAGGATAGCTCACCGTCTGCCAACGCTCGAATTGTCTGATGGTGCCGATTCATAGACAGCATTCTAAACCTACAAAGCTGTTCTGGCCCTGCTAAAATTCCAACAACAGGGCATGAATTCTCTAAAATATCCTGCGCGTCAGACTCAGTTCAAACACCACTCGAACTCACATTCGAGTGGTGTTTTTCGGGATTGAGAAAACAATATTGTAAGTAGCCAATATACAAAATCTCTTTCCATGACTGAAAACATTCTTTTATTCTTAGGTTTGACGAAAACAAACAGACAATTCATAAATTACTTGGTTTCTATAAATTACGTTAGGAATCAGTGTATTTTGGTGGGATTGTTTGAGAATGTTGTCTGCAAAGCCTTTCTTTGTTACCTGTATAATCTGGTTGGCAGTCGCTACGTCAGCAATTGCTAACAAGAAAGATCCAGATCATGAAACACAGAATTCCATAACGGCAAGCGAATTTCGATCACAATACAAGGTGGCAGTTGCTAAGTTAAAGCACAGTTACCAGAACGTGGAATGCCGTGCGGAATGCCAATATCGATACCATAATTCGAAATCCCCTTCTCTCACAAGAATACACGACTTTTCTGCACACCTGCTTGTGAAGGACAACTCTACTGTTATCGTACAAGATTATGCGAAAGACACGCCGTGGATGGGGACTGAATCAAGTCTGGTGACATGTATTACTCCAAACTACGCATTCACACTTAGTAAA
Source organism: Emcibacter sp. (assembly GCA_021774875.1). Classification (GTDB taxonomy): domain Bacteria; phylum Pseudomonadota; class Alphaproteobacteria; order Sphingomonadales; family Emcibacteraceae; genus Paremcibacter. The sequence goes on along the minus strand of JAJFIP010000228.1, from coordinate 10,212 downwards.
ACGAAACCAGACAATCCCTACCTGTTAAATCTTGTCTCCCGCGACTCAACCCAAATTGAGAGAATGAGCCTGGCGGAGGATCTGGATATTTTCCTGTTTGCTGGCAATTTAACTTTCTTTGACCCCTTTAAGGTGCCTCTCGAAAAGCCGACCTTCACTATTCTGAAGCTTGAGCGTTTATCACCAACAGCAAACGAGGCAGAAGAATTGGTCACACTGGATTTTACTCTGGACGACAATTCTTCGATTGTGAAAAAAGGACATCTCCTGTTCGCACCAAACTTGAATTGGGCTGTTCTTGAATACCACTATCGTAGCGCTTTAACCGACGATAATTACACTATTTACACTGGCAAGAACACTTTCACTCCCCTCCAAGAAAATGGCATCCCGATTCTCAAACAGGGAGAACACAAAGTGGTCGATTACAATCAAAATAAGAAACAAATTGTCTGGAAATATTCCACTACGCTCACAGATTTTTCCATTGGGACAGTAAATGACTCTGTGTTTCAATTGTCTCATTACGGTTTACCAAACACACCATCGGCGGCTCCCACATTCTCCATCAAGAAGCCAATTCAGTGGTTCTTGATTGGCAACGGAATTCTGCTATTTCTGATTATCATTTGGGTGACCATCAAACGGGCTCGCACTATTCGAACTCTGGAGGGTCAATCTGAAGATGTTATCTAGCAATGTTAATTCTGCCATCACAGCTTATGTATCCACGGCTTTGATTATAGCAATGCTAACAGGCACAGTCTTTGGCGAGACTGACGGTGATGTTAAGAAGGAAAGCCCGATGACAGAAAGTGAATTCCGATCTCAATTCAAGATTGCGGCTGCTAAGTTTAAACGCAATTTCGAGAATGTGGAATGTCGAGTGGAATGCCAATACCAACTCGATGACCCCAATGACCTCTCTCGCAAAAAAAAGTATGACTATACGGCACATCTAATCAGAAAAGGCGACTCGGCTGTCTCCGTGCAGAATTATTCAAAAGAGACTCTATACAGAGGGACTGATTCAAAAAAGGTTGCATGTGCCACACCAAACTACGCGTTTGAACTCTATAAAACAAAGGCGAATATGCCATATCTATTAAGATTCACTAACCATCCTTCAACTCAGGCTGAGAGATGGAGAATGAGAATCGTCATGGGAAATGGGTTAGATTTGTTATTGTGTGCAGCCAGTCACACGTATGACGGGCCCTTTGATGTGATTCTCGAAAAACCTACTTTTAACATTGTCAAGCTTGAGCGATTATCTTCAAATGAGGGAGAAGAATTGGTTGCACTGGATTTTCGACTGACCAACGACCCTTGGTTTATCTCAGGCGGTCGCATCGTTTTCTTGCCGCGTTTAAACTGGGCTGTGCATGAATACCAATACCGACGTGATTACACAGATACGTCCTACTCAATCATCTCTGGTAAGAACACGTTTTCTTCGGTGCAAAAGCATGCCATCCCTCTTCCTGACAAATGCGAGCATCAGTTAATACATTACCATGCAGGCGTGCCACCAATTATCGAAAAATATTCCGCCATACTCACCGACTATTCCATCGGCACTGTAGATGACTCTATGTTTCGTTTGTCACATTACGGATTACCAGATGCACCGCTGGCAGTTCCCACATTCTCCATAAAGAAAATCATCCAATGGTTTTTGATCGGTAACGGGATCCTGCTATTTCTAATTATCATGGGAATGATTATCAAACGGGTTCGCGACATTCGAACTCCGGGAGAGCAACGATGAAAATTCCATCCAGCACAGTAAAATATGCAGCGACACTCTACGTCTCCGCAGTTTTAATTGTAGCGATCATTTTCTTTTCCACTTCACTTTTTGGCGAGCAGAAAGTTGTAGCACCACTTTGTGAGTTCACAAAGATTCCCGTTAACGAGACGGCGAAGAGGGAGGTTACACTACAGAATCCGACCAGTCGGCCAATCCAGTTTATCGGGGCTATGGTCCCTTGCACGCTTTATGGATGCACTACTGCCGAAGGGCTGCCGATCACAATTCCAGCAGGTCAGAGTGGAAGTATATCAGTTTTGTTCAACGCAACAGGAGAAGGCCATTTCTCCACAGAAATTGAGTTGTATACGGACAACCCCGAACAAACAACGGTGCATTTACCGGTGCGTGGAGATGTGATAAAGACGAACGAATAAAAGGAATTTTTTGCCCCCTGTGTTTCTTAATGACTGGTTTCATTCCTAGCATTACTTCTGATGAGACAAAAATACTTGCAGGCAATCTGCGTAACTTTCGTGACCCTGCATTAGGCATCAACCAAAACCGGCGCGGATTTGGTAGTCCATTTACCGGCGGTGCAAACTTCTTACTCGGCGATGGCAGCGCCCGCTTTCTTTCAGATAAGATCGACCCCAAAGTACTAAAAGCACTCAGTACCCCCAACGGCCGAGAACCTCTCAGAGAATTTTGATCCGGTTAAAAGGGTAGTTTATGCTCTCTGTTAATTTCACAACACTGACGTGTGACTTTAATTCTACCGACTCAAAACCATCTTTCGTTTGAATCTCAAAGATCCTCTTGACATACCTACGTATTGTAGGCATAATTTACCGACACTTTGTAGGCAACTGGTTTTCCAGGAGATTGAAATGGCGAAAGCAGATTCTTCACCGCTGACAGAAGCGCAGCGGGAGATTATGGAAATCGTATGGGAACGCGAAGAAGTCACCGTCAGCGAAGTCCGTGACGCACTGGTAGAAAAACGCGATCTGGCCCGTAACACCGTGCAAACCATGATTGTACGGCTCGAAGAAAAAGGCTGGTTGAAACATCGCACGGACGGAAGGACCTTCGTCTATTCAGCGAAACGACCACGAACGGTGTCACTCGGGGCCAAGGTTTCTCAAATGGTCGATCGTCTCTTTGCCGGTTCGCCAGAAGAACTGGTCACCGCATTACTCGACTATAGAGACATTTCCCCTGAAGAAATCGAACGCATTCGAGCAATGATTGACAAGGCGGAAACAAAACAAAAACGTACTACCAAGCAGAGGAGAAAATCATCGTGATTGCATTCTCATTCTGGAATCCCAGTGATCAGGCCTTGGTTTGGGGAGTCAATGTTCTCCTGCAAGTCAGTTTGGTACTAGGGATCGTGTTGATGACTGCCATGTTCCTGCGCCGTAATTCGGTCGTTCGATATGGGCTCTTGTGTTCTTCATTAATATTGGTACTACTGAGTCCGACGATCACACTCTTCATGCAGTTGTCGGGAAAAAGTATGCTGACATTACCAATCATAGACGAAGATTTCACTTCTCTGAATGACTCGAGACAATTAAAGCCACCAGCGGAAATACGATCATTTCCATTTTCTTCACAACGTAACTCGTTCGTAAAATTCTCAGAATCACAGGATACCGCTGCAAATGCAGCCGTCGATCCGACAGAGCCCAGCGTATTGGAAAGTAAACTTCATGCGGGGTCGTTACACAAATTGACCTCACCACAAGCAGATGGAACCGTTGCTTTTCTGACACCCAAAACGATGACAACTTGGATCGGCAACTTTCTGCGAATTGTAACATCTGCATTGTTATTTATTTGGCTTACTGGATCTGTGGTCTTCCTGATACGGCTTTTGATGGGTTGGTACCGACTTAAAACAATCTTGCATTCTGCAACACCCAACACAAACACGGTTCTTACAGAGTCATATGAACAAGTGCGGCAATCACTTCAACTGACGCGGATGCCGGAACTTGTTCTGTCAAAACATGTATCAGGGCCTGTTTCTGCTGGTGTGTTTTGGCCACGAGTTATTTTACCAGAACAAATCGTTGACCAAGTCACTCCCAAACAGTTGCGAGAGATCTTCATTCACGAAGTAGCGCATATTGTTCGACGAGATCAAATAGTTCTGTTAATGCAAAACTTGACCGCCGCATTATTCTGGCTACATCCGTTCGTAAAAGCGGTGAATCACCAACTCGCTCAAGCACGTGAAGAAGTCTGTGATAACTACGTGTTAGCTGCCACGAACGCCTCATCATATAGCCGAACGTTACTCGCACTTGCCGAACTGACTCAAGCAGAACATCATTTACCAGGTGCCATCGGCTTATTCACATCACGCTGGAAGCTCGAACATCGTATTGCAGGTCTGCTCGATGAAAAACGCAGTCGTATGGTTCATCTTTCAAGAAAAGGGATGATATTCGTCCTCACACTGTCATTGATCATGACCTCAATCATTGCTTTTGGAACAATGACGTTAGTTGTCGCACAAACAGACAACAACAAAGAAAAACAAAATGATCTACCAAAGCAGAAACGAATAGAACAGAAAAATCAAACAGAGGCCCTCATGATAAAACCTGATACACAAGCAAACAAAACAACCATTCGGGGCATGATTACAGAATCAGACGGAAAACCAGTCGCCGGTGCACGAGTGGAACTTCTCGGATTAAAATTCATGGATAACAGGCAACCAGCGAGAGAACTTTTGGGAGAAACGATTACTGATGATGCTGGTAACTACGAACTGTCCCTACAAGGCTATTCTTCAAAAACTCACTCGCGTACAGAGCTCATCGCCCACACTCAACTATCGGGGGCCGCATGTCGACAAATAGATCTCAGTGATAAAAAAACGAATTGGAACCTGAAACTTCAGCTACCGCAACGTATTCAAATTAGGTTGGTCGATACTGAAGGGCAGCCCGCGGTTCAGTTACCAGTTAGTCTAATGAATATTATGATCATTCCCATCAATATGAATATTCCACTCAACGGAAAATTCAATCGAACTTTGGGAAAAATGAATCTTAATTCAGAATCAACCATGTCGACCAACTGGAATAGGCCAATGCGGACCGATGAGCATGGACTGTTAATGCTGACTAATTTCATCACGCCAAATAATGGATTCTTCCTGAAGATCTCTGGCTCTGAGCGGTTTGCGCCACAGTCGCTCTTACTCAATTCGGGCAAGCCCGAAGAACGTGGCAAAAATGATCAGTCATATCGCTGTCTGATCAAGAATATCAAACCAGGGGAAACTGCGACAATTGTACTCGCGCCGGCTCAATTCTTTGAAGGCACGGTCTTACTCGGTGACAGTGGTCAACTCGCTGCGAACGCGCGGATCACAATGTGGGCCAGCCAACAGGAAAAGTACGGTTCGATGGCTTTAATTGAAAGTAAGACAGATAATGCGGGGCGATTTCGGTTGAATCCCTACCCGGGCGTTCGTTTTGGAATCAGTGCATATCCGCCGGAAGGAATCCCCTATCAACCCCAAGAATTGAAGGACCTTCGCTGGAGTTCGGGAGCAGAGTCGAAAAACATTGAGATCAAACTCAATAAAGTAGTGCTCGCACAAGGCACCATTGTTGATGCCGAAACAGGAAAACCGCTGCGTGGCGCCTCGATCCAGTACTACCCGGAGACTGCTAACAATAAAAATCTGTCAGATAAGATGATCACGGGTTGGCAAGGCATTAAGAGAACAGACGCCGCAGGCAAATTCAACATTCCCGTGTTACCTGGTCCGGGAACATTACTCGTGCATGCAGCGGAAAGAAACTACATTCTGCAAGAAATGGAATCGGAAGAACTAAACAGTGGAAAATCGGGTGGAGGACGAACCTATGCACACGCCTTTCAAAAAATCAATCCGGTGATTGGCGAAATAGGGGAGCCAATGAAGATTAAGCTGCAGTCTGGTGCAACCATTGCCGGAACTCTGGTAGACGAGAAAGACAATCCAATCGAACAGCGCACATATGTGATTTCACGTTTGAAGATACTACCTTCGTCACCTGATTGGCGAGCGTTCCCAGACGAAGCGAACAACGGGAAATTCGAACTCCACGGACTTCGTGAAGGTGAAGAATATCTTGTCTTTTTCCTCGATCCAAAGAATCGATTGGGGGCCAAAGCAATGATCAGCACGCAGAACCCTTCGCCCAAGATCGTACTCAAGCCCTGCGGCTCTGCGAACGCGAGGTTCGTTGATCCGAACGGAAAACCGATTGTAAACGAAATGCTAAGCAGTTTAAATCTAGTCGTCACACCAGGTAAGCCGCGGTTTGATTTTAAAGCACTTCAGCGCGGAGAGAAATGGGCTGATGAGGGACTCGTCGCAAATCTTGATCGTGTCAATTATAAATTGCCATCCACGTACACAACCAACGCGAACGGCGAACTGGGTTTCCCCGCACTGATCCCTGGCGCACTCTACCGGAACACGACTATTGTCGATGGTCAACCAAAAATCACCCATGAATTTACAGTTCAACCAGGAGAACGGTATGAAATGGGAGACATCGAAGTGAAGCTTGATTAATAATACTCTCGATTGATGGATTATTGGCTTATTTTCACATGTCCCAATACCTTTTCTGAGTTTTTATAAAATCGTAAGTTTTCGCCGTGATAATTGTCTAAAAATCTCGCCTTATTGATTGCTGGCTCTTTAAGGGGGATTTTATGAAGCAAGGACAATTCGTTCTATCACGAATCTACAAGTGCAATCGCTGGAAACGGCACTCTTTCGTTGCTGCCTTAGGTATATTGTTAGTTGCCACAGTCGTTATGGGGCGGCCACTACTGCACTTAGCGAAAACTGCCTGGAGTGACACAGAAGCACGTGAACCGCCTCCAAAAGGCTTTATGAACGATGCCAGCCGCATGAATCTGACAGAGGTCAGAGAGGTTTGGCCGGTTCCCAATGATGACGAAGCAGCCGAAACACAATTGACTCAGCTCTTCCAGCGCGCGGGGGAGGAGGGGCTACGCATCTCAATTGCCGGCGCGCGGCACAGCATGGGTGGCCACTCTCTGGTTCCAGGTGGGATCGTGATTGACATGACGCCTTTCAACAAACTGGAACTAGATGAAGAACGAGATCTGCTGCACGTTCAGGCCGGCGCAAAATGGAGCGACGTCATTCCGTATCTCGACCAACGAGGCAAGTCGGTCGCCATTATGCAGTCGAACAACTCTTTCACAGTCGGTGGTTCCATCAGCGTGAACTGTCATGGTTGGCAGTATGGCCGCCCGCCGATCTCATCATCGGTCGAATCGTTTCGGTTAATGCTGGCCGATGGGACGATTGTCGATTGCAGTCGAACAGAGAATAAAAAATTGTTCTCGCTGGCATTAGGCGGATACGGTTTGTTCGGTGTGATCCTCGATGTCGACCTGAGAGTGGTTCCAAATGAAAGATACCATTTAAAACAATCTGTGGTTCCCGTCGAAGAAGCGTTGAGTACATTCGACCAAATGACAGCAGAGTCTAACGTGGCAATGACGTACGCCCGGATGAGTATTATTCCCGACCGGTTTCTACAAGAAGTGATTATCAGCGTCCTCTACCGCGATTCGTCGCCTGTTGAGTTGTTACCTAAACTTAAAGAACCGGGTTTAGCAAAAATTCGACGCAGCCTGTTTCGAGGCTCTACCGACAGCGACTACGGAAAAAAATTGCGTTGGGACGCCGAGACAAAATTGCAACCGCGTCTGCGGCAACGATACTATTCAAGAAATCAATTGCTCAATGAGGGAGTAGAAGTCTTCGAGAATCGCTCCGCAGATTACACAGATATCCTGCATGAATACTTTGTGCCACGGGCAGGTCTTGTTCAGTTTGTTGAAGATCTTCGTACGATCGTACCGCGCCACAAGCAAGACTTGCTGAATGTCACTATTCGTAAGATTGATACTGATGAAGATACATTCCTGCGTTATGCTGACCAACCTCTGTTTGCCTTCGTCATGTTGTTTCATCAGCCACGGACAGAAGACGGCGATACCCAGATGGAGGACATGACGGTGGAACTCATTGATGCAGCACTCCAGGCAGGTGGACGGTATTACCTTCCCTACCGACTGCATGCCACGACAGAACAGTTTCACAGTGCCTACCCTCAAGCGAAACAGTTCTTTACATTAAAGAAGGTCTATGATCCCCGTGAACTATTTCAAAATCAGTTCTATCGTAAATACAACCCACTTCCTGAGTCCGTCAAGCAGGATGATTAATAGTGTTGTTAACTCTTGTGATTTAGGCGGCGTTGTCCGGATTTATTGAGGAAAACATGTGGCTACGCTTAAGACTTGATATCGGTTGGCGCGATTTATGCGTTGGATTCTTCGGCTCCTTCACGCCTGGAAAGAGAGAAACAGCACAGCAGCAGTTAGAAACGTTCTGGTCAGAGGGACAAAACGACGCTTTGGCGTGTCTCTCCGTCCGAAGCGGATTTGACCTGCTGTTACAAACGCTAGCGCTACCTGAAGGATCGGAGGTACTGTTCTCTGCCGTCACAATTCGAGACATGCCTCAAATTGCAGAAGCGCATGGTCTCGTCTCCGTGCCCGTCGATGTCTGCGGCAGCGACTATCACATTGCTGTTGCTTCCCTGCAACAGGCGGTCACTTCCCAGTCGAAAATCCTCGTTGTAGCCCATCTATTTGGTGCGCGTCCCGACATGTGGAAAGTGCTGGAGTTTGCTCGAAAGCATAATCTGTTTGTAGTAGAAGATTGTGCTCAAGCATGGTACGAACCACATTGGCGCGGCAACGAACAAGCAGACGCCAGTCTATTTAGCTTCGGAACCATTAAAACTGCCACGGCATTGGGAGACGCGCTCTGCCGCGTGAAAGAGCCGAAGATTCTCGCATGTATGCGCGATATTCAAGCCCAACAGCCTATTCACTCTGCTAAGAAATTCACATTCATATTTTTCAAGATCGCATTTCTCAAAATAATCTCTGCGAGAATCCTGTTTGGTGCAATCGTCAAGCTCGGTAAACGATTTGGAAAAAATGTCGATGATATTCTCGGCGGAATGACGCGCGGCTTCTCAAGCAGTAATCTATTACCTCAATTGCGACAACAACCAAATACGGGAACACTCAGACTACTAAAACGCCGCCTGGAGACCTACGATTCTCAACGTATTGCTCGACGTATCGAACATGCACAGCTCATCATCACAAAATTGGAATTGGAGAAATCACAGCCAGAACTGCTCGATAGCCGACACACTTTCTGGCTCTTCCCCTTCCTCACGGATCGGCCTGACGCACTCATGACATTCTTAAGAGAACATGGCTTCGACACAACACAGCGCGGACGAATGGAGATTGTCCCGCCACCTACAGATCGCCCCGAGCTCAGCAGCCCCATGGCAACAGAACTGTTGAGTCGAACCGTGTTTCTCCCTTGCTATCCCGAGATGCCAGACGCCGCAATCAACCGCATGTGCGCACTGATTCTTGACTTCACAGTAGATTCCTCTTAAACGGAATCACAGTCTTAGTTCAAAACAGAAGTAAAGAACAGGTTGCTCTAATGCTTATAGACTTTGTGCTGAGGTCGGCCGGAAAGGATTTCTTCTTTTCCCCAGTTGGTTACGGCTCGGAAGGCGTCACTTTGGATAAAGTCTTTAAATGCCTGCTCATCGGACCATTCGCTGGTGATTAAATACGAGGCGCCATCGCTGACATCTTTCCACAAAGTCGAGCTGTCATGACCTTCGGCCGCTTTTAACGCATCAATCACACCAGCAAATTTGTCTTCGAATGATTGTTGCTTGCCTTCAATGACGTGATAGTTCATGCCAACAGTGATCATGGCTCAATTACCTCCTGTAAAACTTATGGTTGATGAAAGTCGTTGGCGAATAGTACTAGACGACCGATGAGGACGCAATAGTACCGCGAGAGTCGGGAGTTACAGCCAATTTGGATGAATGAACTTTTTTCGGAAAATGATTAGACGAATCTAACCAAACCAACGGTCTTTGTTCTTGGGAGAAAGGCTGTATAATTACACGAGGACCTGCTTGTTTTATCATCATAACCGTATAGGAATTAAGTATTTCAAATTGCAGTATTCGATTTGAAAGTCACTAAATCATATTCTGTGAACAGATCAAAACTCCGTTTCGCTTAACAGAGAAGGAGCTGTAATGGTATCTCGTGTCGCTCTCTCAACTATCGCTTTGATTTTTAGTCTGCTTCCATACGGAATGACTTTTGCGGAAGATGCTTTTAAGAAACCGATCCGTTTACAGGCAGATGGCAAAGTGATCGACACGGGAGCTGCCTGGGGGCATAGCAGTCCCTGTATCGAAGATCTTGACGGAGACAGACTCGACGACCTGATTGTTGGCGATTTTAGAGGCAAGTTCCATTTCTACAAGAAC
>JAJFIP010000227.1 GCA_021774875.1 Emcibacter sp. | reverse complement strand
GGACAATTTCCAGATAATCCGCCGGATAGCCTTTGGGAATTTCAACGGTAGCCTTCAAGACAATCATATCTCCTTGCTCAGGTTTTAAGATGGATCCGATTGGATTGCCATCTGCCAAAAAGGAGATCTGCGGACCGGTTGTAACATATGTCCGTCCTGCCTTTATGGCATCAATCCATGCTTGATAAGTAAAGGGTTTGTCTCCCACAAAAGCATATGTTCTTACCGAACCAATGGTTTGAATATTATACATTTTATCTGTACCCGCTGTAGCAGGAAGACGTGACCCGGTATTCAGAAATTTATACCAATAATCTACAGGGCTTGGCGTTGCTGCTCCGTCAGCAGCGGGAAAGCCCGGCGAAAATCCATCCTGCCAGGTAAAAATATCCACAGCATCTATTTTTCCCAATGCAATATCGATAGCGACCTCACCCGCAGGATCTGGAAAATGCGCCCACGTGACAATTCCGTCCTGCTTATGGGCCTCGTCGGCAAGCTGAGCCATCGATGGATAATCATAGCCGCCAACAACCCCTTCCTGCATACCCGCAATACCGCCCCAAGCCAGCGGATGAATTAATTTTTTGAGATTTAGCATCGTTGTATGACCTAAAACCCCATGACGGGTTTCCTGATTGACATATACTATGTGATTTTCCGTCGATATTTTGCTTGGCGCCCCGGTAAATCTGTCTATATCTGTTACAAGTGGGCCCCAGGCTGTGGCTAGAATGTTGGCCACATTCAATCCTTCTGCCTCGGCTTCCAGCTGGGCGTTATAATCCCCGACAAAATGGATATGTGTGTCACCAGAATACCAGCCTCTGGCGGCCATATCGAATTGCCGCCCAATGGTAATATCAAGCGAGTTCTGAGCACTTTCTTTTACCGTAAAATTCATGTGCGCGGTGCCATATTCCATGCCCTTTGCCACATCTATTGTATAATCACCTGGCGGCAAATCTGCTATTGGATCGGACTTGACATAGGCATATATATTGCCTCCCATAAAAACATCCCCCCCCACATCATCCCGAAAGAAAGTCGCTATCTTTTTATTATGAAACCTTGGCGGCCAATATTCACCCTTGCTATCCCGAATATTGATACGGGCTGCCACCGGATGGCCTTTATCGTCGCGAATATGAATTTTTACAGGATAAGAGATACCCTGTGCCGCCAGACCATTTGCATATAGTTCTTCATGTAATTTTTCTGTCGATTTAATGGTAAGGATACGCCAATGGCCATCTTTTTCCTTTACGAGTTTCATATCCCAAATGAATGTCCATACCTGCTTTTCCACCGAAAAAGCAACCGGACCAACCGTCACACCAGTTTCCGTAATTTGGTATCTGGCTTTGCTCATATCAACATTGGTAAAACCAAATTTCGGGGCAGTCCACGGCCCTCCCAATCCAAAAGAACTTTGCTCACTTTTAGACAATATCCTGTCAAGCAATTCGCGATCACCATCAATAATCGCAAGCGCATATTGTTCAACAACATGCCTGACCGATTCCATATCATGATCAACATGTGAATTAGCCTTCACCGCAATGATAATGTTGAGGCAAAAAATAAGTCCGGCCAAATGAAGATATTTTACCACCATTGCATTCAATCTAAGCAAATTGCATCTCCTATCAGGATACATCTTATAAAAATATTACAGCATTTTAAAGCAGACAGATTTTCCTTATGGAAAGATTTATCTTATGTCTTCAAGCTTATTACAGAGCCAAATTAAGTAAATTAAAAATAAAACCACCTTTGGTTCATATTTTCCTACTTAGTACAAACCATAGGCTTTCGATGAATCCAAGGCATTGCCTGTTCCAACTGATGCCCGATTTGCAGCAAAAGCAATTCATTACCGAAATCAGCCGCCAATTGTACCCCAATCGGCAAGCCAGCCTTCGTTTCATGTAATGGTAGGGAAATAGCCGGACTGCCACTGGCGTTATATAAACTGGTAAACCCCCAGAATTCTTCCATTCTGGCTCTATATGTATCTAGGTCATCAGATTGGGTATCTATCCAACCCAGCAGGGGCGGCGGCGTAAGATGTGTCGGACTCAGGATCAAATCGTAATCTGAGAAAAAATCAGCAATAGTTCGGCCTACTTCATGATAAAAATTAATTCCCTGAATATAATCACCCGCAGAAATTTTTCTGCCTTCATTTACACATAGCCACGTATATGGCTCAATATCATCCTTCTCTAGCGAACGACCTAATTCTGCTGCTCTGCTGTCCACGGTTTGGGCAATTGATGCCACAACAACATCAGCCGATACTTTTAGCAATCGTTGTCGATCAAATATAGGACTTTCCACAACTATTTGATGGCCAAGATTTTCAAGTTGACGTGCTGTATTATCAACAGCTTTCAGACATTCCGGGTGAACTGGCTTTCCTGTTATTGGTTTCAGATCAAGCGCTATTTTTAACTTTCCCGGATCCTGCCTATGCTGTTTAAAATACGAACCGCCAAAATATGGGGGATGGTAAGGATCACCGGGCACGGCTCCGTGACTAACATCAAGGATCAATGCACTGTCTCTTATCGAACGGGTCACTGCATGAGCCGTAGAAGCCCCGCCCCAGCCTTCCCCTTTGGAAGGGGCTAATGTGGTTCTGCCCCTAGAGGGCTTTAACCCAACCAAACCACAACATGATGCCGGCCCCCTGATGGAACCACCGCCATCTGCCGCATGGGCAGCCGGAACAATACGGGCAGCCACAGCTGCCGCAGAGCCGCCACTGGAACCGCCAGGACTATGATCCAAATTCCAGGGATTATGACATTTCCCGGAAAATGCTCCCTCGGTTGTAGCTGTCAAACCCAGCTCAGGTTGATTACTTTGCCCCAATAAAATCAATCCTGCACGCCGATACCGTTTGATGATCTCAGAGTCAAAATCCGGGATCATATCTGCCCACAAACGACTGCCTAAATTACAGGGCACACCCTTAACCGCTACCATATCTTTTATCAGAAATGGTACGCCCGCGAGCGGCCCTGATGAAATATTTTTTGTCTGCTCCAGTGCCGTTTCAAATGTTGGGATAACTATGGCATTAAGTTTTGAATTAAGTTCTTCTGCTGCGGCAATTGCAGTTTCAACAACTTCGCGCGCACTCACCTGCCCGGTGCTGACCAATTCCGTCAGTGCCACTGCATCCAAATCTGCATATTCTTTTATCATATAAAAACTCTTTATTTGCCAGGAAATTTAATTAAACAGGTCTCCAGAAGCTATTTTAGCTTTAACAATGTTCGGAACAATAAAACGAGAGCCATAATTTTCTTCCAGCTCATGGCAGCGATCCACAAAACGCTCCAGCCCGTAAGTATTGACAAACTGGATGTAGCCTCCTGTCCATTTTGGTGCCCCGATCCCCATAAGAGAGCCAATATTTCCATCTGCCACGCTACGAAGCACACCTTCTTCCAGACATTTAAGGCTTTCAATAACTGATCTAAATAAGAGACGATCTTTAATCTCTCGGTCACTTATATTCAGCTCTGGTTTGTAATAAAGTTCAACCAATTTAGGCCAAATATGTTTACCATTTTCATCGTAATCATAATAACCTCCGCCATATTGACGCCCACCACGATCATGTATTTTTACCAGATCAGTGACCAATTTTGTCCCCTCCGGTGTAGGGTCAATAGCGGTTTTATCAAGCAACCCAGACTCTCTCTGAGTTTCGGCCACATCAACGCCGAGTTTAAGGCTCACCTGATCATGAACAAGCAACGGGCCAACGGGCATACCAAGTGCTTTGCTTAATGACTCTATGCGGACCGGATGAATACCTTCCGACACCATTTGTGAGGCTTCCCCCAACTGTGTACTAAAGGTTCGGGATGTAAAGAATCCCAAAGAATCATTTACAACAATAGGTGTTTTTCTGATTTGGCGAGTATAATCAAATGCCTTTGCCAGGGTTTCATCGCTGGTTTTTTCACCGCAAATAATTTCTACCAGAGCCATCCTGTCCACAGGAGAAAAGAAATGCAATCCTATGAAATTCTCCGGCCTTTTACTGGCTTTGGCCAATCCCGTGATGGGTAGAGTGGATGTATTAGAGCCCCAAATACCACCTTCAGCCAATAATCCTTCACAAGAATTAGTAATATCATTTTTTAAATCAACATTTTCGAATACTGCTTCAATAATCAGATCGCAGCCTCGCAAGTCTTCATTATCCTCTGTCGGTTTAATTCGTTGCAGAATTTCAATCTTTTTAGTCTCATCACTGCGGCCACGGGAAATACGTTTATCCAAAAGTTTTTCCGAATAAGCCTTACCTTTTTCAGCGGCTTCCTTTGTAACATCTTTCAATATCACTTCTATACCGGATATTGCCGAAACATAGGCAATACCCTGCCCCATCATTCCAGCCCCAATGATGCCAACTCTTTTAATTGTACTTGGTGCTATATCCTTCGGACGGCTGGCCCCACCATTCACCTGATTTAACTGAAAAAACAATGATGACATCATATTTTTAGCCTGTGGTGTCGTAATCAAGGAAACAAAATTGCGTGATTCAACCAGTAAAGCTGTGTCAAAGTCCAGACGCAAAGCTTCCACTGCTGTTTCTAGGATACGTTCCGGTGCCGGTAACAATCCACGGGTCTTTTTGCGCAACAGGCCTGGGGCTGTAAATATAATAGGAACTAATTCCAGACTATAGGCATTGCCCCCGGGAATCTTTCGGCCCTTCTGATCCCAAGGTTGAATAGCCGATAATTCATCAGATTTATGTTCCAGAACCCAAGCCTTGGCACAGGGGACAAGATTATCCAGACTTTCAACTGTTTCATCTATAAAACCAGCCTCAAGGGCATTCACTACCTTAAGAATTTTGCCTTCTATAAGAAAAGGTAGCGCCCTTTCAATACCCAGCATATTGGTTAGTCGAACCACACCACCTGCCCCCGGCATTAGCCCCAGATTAACTTCAGGCATACCAACGGTGACGGATTTATCATTCCAGGCTATACGATAATTACAGGCCAGGCAAATTTCAAATCCCCCGCCAATCGCCGCACCATTGATTGCCGCGACCACAGGTACCGGCAGTTTTTCGAAACGCCGCATTACCGATTTTGCCGCCTCAACGCCATGAAAAAAAGCTTCTTCGCACCCTTGCGGGGCTGTGGCTAAATCATTCAGGTCTCCGCCAGCAAAAAAGGTCTTCTTCGCGGATGTTATCACTACTCCTGAAAGATCAGTTTCAGCCTCCAGATTCTCAATGGTGCTGCTCATGGCCTGATGATATTCATCATTCATGGCATTAACCGGCCCGGTCATATCCATAGTTACAGTAACAATACCGTCACTGTCTTTTTCATATTTAAATCCACTCATCATTTTTTCCTGACTAGGTTATCTGGATTACACACGTTCAATAATGGTTGAGATGCCCATACCGCCGCCAACACAAAGAGACAGCATGGCACGCTTTAGTCCTCGACGTTCCAGTTCATCCAATATGGTGCTTACAAGCATGGCACCCGTGGCCCCCAAAGGATGCCCCATGGCTATAGCACCACCATTCACATTGGTAACATCATGTGAAACCCCCAGATCTTTCATATACCGCATGGCGACAGAGGCAAAAGCCTCGTTGATTTCCCAAAGATCAATATCACTGGTGGTTAGGCCTGCTGTCGCCAAACATTTTTTTGCTGCCGGACCGGGGCCAGTTAACATGATTATAGGGTCAGTCGATGTCACCGCCGTTGCCACAACGCGCCCGCGTGGCTTCAGGCCAATATCCTGACCTGCCTTTTCACTGCCAATAAGAACCGCGCTGGCCCCATCGACAATACCGGAAGAATTTCCCGGCGTATGGACATGATTAATTTTTTCAACGCTGTTATATTTTGACAGGATCATCTCCGCCATTCCCATGCGGCTTGCCTTTTCAAAAGAAGGATTTAATCCTCCCAGTGCCTCGAGAGTGGTCCCAGGCCTGATAAAATTATCTTCTGCCAGAATTGTAATCCCGTTACGATCCTTAACTGGTATGACGGACCCATTAAAATATCCTTGATCACGGGCATTGGCCGCACGCTGCTGAGATACCAAAGCAAAAACGTCAACATCTTCACGGCTCCACCCTTCCAATGTTGCAATCATGTCGGCCCCAATACCCTGAGACACGGACAGCGAATGCAAGGCTACTTCCGGGTCCATAAACGCCGCCCCGCCGTCTGAGCCCATTGGAACCCGAGACATACTTTCCACACCACCAGCAACAACCAGTTGTTCCCAACCAGATGCCACTTTCTGCGCAGCAATATTGACGGCCTCCAAACCAGAAGCGCAATAACGATTTAACTGTACTGCAGCAACACTCTCGTCCCAATCAGCCATTTGCACAGCCATCTGGGTCACATTTCCACCCTGTTCACCTATGGGGCCGACACAGCCCATGACAATATCATCCACATAACTGGTATCCAGGTCGTGACGGGATTGTAGTTCCCGAAGTAGCCCTGCTGCCAATTCAAAGGGTTTTACTTCGTTCAGACTGCCCCCCGGTTTACCTTTGCTACGGGGGGTACGAATAGCATCATAAATATATGCTCGATTTGTCATTTTCACTATTACCTTTTCTTATCCGCAATTATCTATAATAAAATCCACTGGGAAAATTACACATAAGCGGCTAATATATTGATTCTAAATATATTATTGAAATATTTCATAATTTACGGATCTAAATAAAATCAAATAAATTCATAGCGGCTATTATCTAGCCGATAGCAATAACTAACTGAATTTGATTACGTATGTAAATTAGAGAAAGTCGCTACTCGCGTTCATTTTTAGCTAAGCAGTCTAAATTACCCCGAGTTTTATTTTTCTATAGTCAAGGATTTTTCGAATTCTCAAATACTGCTGTTCATCCAGATTAAAGCCTTTAAAAATTCCGGCGGCGATTAAATAACAAAGTGCTGGAATTGCTGAAAACCCTATCAGCATCCATAATTTTGTTGCATCAGACTGATCAATATTTGGGATAAAACTTGAAGTTTCCAGTATAATTCCAACAAGTAGGAAAGTTATACCAGTAGCGGATTTCATGGCAAAATTCCATACAGCAAAATAGGCCCCTTCCGTACGTTTGCCAGTTAGGCATTCACCATAATCAATGATATCAGCTTGAATGGAAACAACCAATACTCCTGGGCTTCCGGCACCAATTCCAAGAAGAAAAAGTATCACATACATATGTATGATGCTTCCTTCTTGTAGAAAAATAGCAGACCCAAACGTCAGGCCCAAAAAATTAAGGGCATAAAATAATAGTTTTTTCTTGCCAAAATAACGCGAGAGATAGACCCAGATAGGTATGCCAAGAAATGAGCCAGCCATATATATGAGCAAGTAGAGAGATGTTTGATCAGGTGTTTTTAATATATATTCAGAAATATAGGGCGTGAAAGAGGAGGCAAAAATCATACCTGTAATTTCAAATAAATATACGATAACCAAGCGTAGGGCATATTTATTGGCAAAGACATTTTTATAAGACTGGTAGGGACTTTTCTCTCGTTTTATTTTATGTGACGCTGGTGCTTCCTTGACAAAAACTACCATAATAATAATCGTTATGGCAACCGTCCCGCCACCTAATAAAGTAATACTGGTCATTAATTCACTTGGGTTACTAGCCTGAAAAAGAAAGTAACCTAC
The DNA here is from genome assembly GCA_021774875.1 of Emcibacter sp. Classification (GTDB taxonomy): domain Bacteria; phylum Pseudomonadota; class Alphaproteobacteria; order Sphingomonadales; family Emcibacteraceae; genus Paremcibacter. Next base: position 26,682 of record JAJFIP010000227.1, on the reverse strand, counting down.
TGCAACCGCCAATAAATAGCCAAGCTGATCAAATCCGTGACGAAAACCAAATATTTTGGTTCTGACATGATAACTATCACTCAATTCCGCGCCCAAAGAAAAATGAGGAATAATAAACAATGTCGCAGCGGTATAGAATAATATGACGCCCGTTCCCATCCAGAGTATTAGCAAATATCCAGAGAGAACAGCAGGCGGACACCACATCATATAAAAAAAGATAAAAATCGGTATGGACGATGCTAATATCCAGGGCCTTCTCCGACCCATTTTGCTGGTGGACTTGTCACTGTAATATCCCACCAAGGGGTCAGTAATCGCATCCAGAATCCTTGATATAAAAACGATGCCCCCTATAATCAAAGGTGAAATTGACAGTACGTCAGTGGAATATTTCATCAAATATACACTGCCAAGGAACATCATAAATCCGATGCCCGTGGCGGGCAGGCCATAATGAATAATGGTACTTAGATTTACCGACTTATTATCCGACATAATGTTACTTCTGCTTTCGGTCAAAATTCTCTATAGATAATATTGAGGTAGGCCCTGTGATAAAAAATACATCAATAATTTTTCCCCAAGTTCTCAAATTTCCAAATTGAAATGAAGATCAGAGGTGCGATGAACCACAGGGGAGTTTTCGTCACCTGTATCATGCAAATAATAGTTTATTATTAGTGATCGCTCATTCAGGTCATAAAAACTATGCCACAATGTTCTGGACACGACTTCACCCGCATATTGTCCTTCACCAACTGGCGACACAGCGGCAACACTTTCTGCATTGGCTTTAATATGAGGAAAATCTATAGGACCATCATTGGTCTTTATTCTGCGTTTCAGCTCCTCTAACCGACCGACAGATTCATCAATCAATTCATGCTTTGTAACTTTACGCCCCCTGATTGGGTGATTAGTTACGGGGAGAGCAGAACCATTACAATCAATGAACCTTGGCAAATGGCCCTGCATCGAGCCTTCAAAAACAAAGCCATTTCCATGGCGATCACCAATGATATAATGCAATGGTATTACCCGGTAATGAGACAATAGGGTTAACAAGGCCCGCTTTGCTTCATCTACATTTTTACAGGTTTCCAGGATAAAACGAGAAACCTGCATCTCGCTTACTCCTGCGGCCATCCGGCCCGAAAACATGGTTCCTTCATAATCATATATCCCCGCAGGATGCTCCGGGTCCGTAACCGATAATGCGGTTTCAAGGTCAGCTAACAGGGCAACGCTCAAGCCTTCTGAATTTATCCCGTCTGTCGTCCCCCCCAACAAGTCATAAGCACACATAGAAAGATACGAATATCCTTCATCAGGATATACTTCCATTAAGTACGGTTCTCTGGTGGAAACGGGATCAACACCCGTTGACAGATCATAATTCCTGCTCAGCATTGCATGGCCATTGGCCGTTCTTGGATAATAAATATTGGAACAGCCCGGCGGCGGCGTTCCCGGAGAATAATACAGTTCATAGAAATCATAGTCAGAGTCTAATATATCAAGGTTAAAAGCCGCCGCTGCCCCTTGCATTCGCAAATAATGCGTTGGCCATTTTTTTTGAATATATTCACGCTTAACATCTGACATTAAGGGATCAACTGATAATGGTGCGCTATATTCATAACGATTAATGGCAAGAGCAGCCATATGTTTGCCTATATCAAACTGGCTGCCACGAAGTACGAGATGTCGAACAATCATATTATCTTCCGGTCCTCCACCGGCTATGATTTTTTCCTCGATTTCTAGTGTCATTCTTTAACTTTCAATTATTTTTAACTATATTTGTTTATTGCGCTTTAAAAGATGGTTTTCTTTTTTCCACATATGACATGACACCTTCTGTATGATCTTCAGTATCCCAAAGCGGGTCGGATAATAATCGGGTATATTCTTCCATTGATTGAAGATCGACACCTAACCCTTTTTTTACAATTCGTTTAATCGCCTTTTGCGCCAATGGTGCTCCCCAAGACAGTTTCTCAATCAATTCATCCGCAGCAGCATCCAGTTCCTCTGGGGCGACTGCCCTTGATACAATACCTAACCGCTCTGCTTCCACACCGTCAATTTTTTCACCTGATAAAATTAACTCCATAGCGCGGGATAGGCCAATAATTTGTGGCAAAATTACTGTGCTGGCTACCGTTCCTGCAAACCCGCGCCGAACATAAAAGGAACCCATAGAAGCTGTTGTTGCGGCTATTCTCATATCGCATAATAAGGCAAGATCCATTCCTATGCCAACAGCGACCCCATTAACAACTGCAATGGTGGGTTTTGTACAGTTGGCTAAGGCCATAACAATTGGTGTAGCAGCCCCAATTTCTTTATTATAACGGTCAAATTTAATCGCGCTCTCTGTTCCCACTACAGATTTTTCTGCCAAGAAAACTTCCTTGAAATCATCGCCGGCACAAAATGCCCGACCAGCACCTGTTAAAACGATAAAATGGGTATCGGGAGATTGATCAGCCTGTTGGAAAGCATTGATTATTTCCCTGTGAGTTTGAGGTCGAATGGCATTCATCACATCTGGACGATTGAGAGTAATCCATGTTGCCTTACCACGATCTTCAACCAGAATATCTTCATAATCCATTATCATTCCTTTGATTATCAATATATAGCGGGCGACATAACTCCCATAATCAAACCTAATTAATCCAAAAAGATATGTAAATTAGAGATAAGAGCAACTTGAGTATTGTTTTTCCTAAGCAATTTGCAGAAATGCAATTTACTTTTCAAGAGCTGCCTTGACGCCTTTATGAAAGAAATATCTTCTATATCCTGCTTTTCCATAGCTGGCATTTGGCCATGAGGACTGGATTACCACGACTACACCACTATCCAGACCTATATAAATGGACTGCCCATGTATTCCCAATGCCAACATACTATTGTCTTCCGCATCAAAATACCACTGGCTCTTATATGACCATCTTACACCATCGCTGTTGGGAAAATGACTAATATTTCCACCACGTTTAAGTTTAGATATTACCAACTTTGGGATTACTTGTTGCCCCGCCACCACCCCATCATTATGAACGAGAAGGGCAAAACGGGCGAGGTCAGGTAATGTTATATTCAAACCGCCAGCGGCCAAGGCTTTACCTTTACGGTCTAAGAGAATATAGCTGTCTTTTTTGGCATTTATATGCTGATAAATCTTGTCTTCAATCAATTCATATAACCCCAAGCCTGTTGCGCGAGTCATCACCCACCCCAAGACTTCCGTTGTGGCAGAGGCATACTGAAATTTCTCCCCATGCTGAGTATCTTTTTTTAATTGGGGGAGAAAATCATATAGCGAAGAAGTGGCTTTAATTCCGTTTGGGGGTCTCCCCATGGCAGCCGCATATTTAAATTTTGCAATATCAGAGTGAGGATCATCATAATCCTCGGAAAAAATCAGACTGACCTCCATATCCATAGCCTGACGAATTGTGGCGTCACCATAAGCACTATTCTTTAATTCTGTCACATAACTGGCAATGGTGCGGCTCTCATCGATGATACCTTCACTAATCAATATTTCCATCAACAGACCTGTGAAGGATTTTGTTACAGAAAACATAATATGGCGTGTATCCTGAGTTTGACTATTGGCATATCGTTCAACCACAACGGCACCATCTTTTAGCACCATGATTCCATCCACATAGTTATCTTCCAAGAAGCTATCAAAAGTCATATCAATAGAAAATTTCATGTTAGAGAAAGCCTGAATATATTTCTGATTTGCCTTTGGCAGTTTCTCTTGTGCCTGCTTACCATGTGAAATTGTGCGAGTTGGAAACAGCATTTCTGTATTCTGAAAAGACCATCTGTTATAAGGAGATAAAAGCCAGTTACCAGAATTCACTAACATATCTTCTGGTGGAGGATAACCTTGCATAACATGTCTATCAGCGGTTGCATCAAGATCATCTGCCCGAACAATAATCATTTGTATATCAGCAAAAGAAGGCGTGATAATCAGCACTAAAAACAAAATTAATTTTTTCATACCTAAGCCTGGTTAACTTTCTTTCGTATTTCAGTCCATAACGAGCAAAAGTCCACTCAAGAGATGAGCAGACTTCTGTTCGAAAATCTTATTTCTGATCAAGACATAAAAATATATCTTAGAAATTAAATCTTAATTCTACGCCAAGTTCCCGTGGTGAAACAAAAGTTGCATCAACCGCATTAAACGAGGGATTTAGAGGTGGAAAAGCTAATACTGCACCCCTTTCCTGAGTCATGTTATTTCCAAATAGATATACACCCCATTGATCACCCGCCACACCAATTCTCAGGTTTAAGATGTCCAGATTATCTGTTTTGGAAATTTCACTATTAGCAACCTCAGAGAATGTCCTTCCTCGATGAGAGAAACTCGCCCAAAACAGTCCCTCAACTTCTCCAATAGGATAACGATATTCCAGAGTTGAATTATAGGACCATCTGGCCATTCCGGGAATTAAGTTACCCCCTATGACTAATTGAGCACCAGAAACGGGATCAAAAATATCATCGCTGAATGTCGCATCATTATGGGAAATATTAAACGCAATATTCAGACCATCCATCGGGGTAGCAGCCAGTTCAATCTCAAACCCTTTACTCACCGCATCACCTGCATTATCCGTAAAACCAAAATTACCTACATCTATGAAATCCTGAATCATGTCCTTCCATGAATTGCGGTAAAGAAAGAGGTTCGTCCGAACGCGACCATCCATCCAAATTTTCTTTAAACCCAATTCCCAAGCTCTCAATTCTTCTGGGCCATAACCATCCGGAATGTTACTGGACGGGTCAAAAGCTTTTGCAGCAGAGGCCAAGGCATTCACACCACCTGCCCGAAATCCTTCAGAATATGACACATATGCTGTAAAATCCGAGCTCGGTGTATATTTTATTACAGCTTTTGGAATAAACACTTCATTACTATCGTCTGTGGTACTATTGGCAGGAGCAACCAGGGCACCGCCAGTGACGTTAGTTGACGTTTTAGTCTCCTTATAATAACGACCACCAACCAGTAAATTTATATCCCCCATCTGATAATCGAACTCACCGAAAGCAGCATATTGATTAGCACTTTGCACAAAATCTATATCAAGCGATTTCACACCACCAAAAAATAACGGGCTGATATCATCAGGAAATGTGAAAAGATCTTCAAATTCATGACGTTCGTCATTTCGGTAGAAACCACCAATAGTCCAATTAAGGGGACCATCTCCAGAAGAAACAAGACGCATTTCCTGAGTAAAGGTTTGTATATCGTCCATGAAATCAAATGATGATGCGCATAAGGAAAAGCCAAAACCTGAAGGACACATACCGGGGAAAAATGGTGTAATGACAAAATCAGTTATCTCATGAGCATTAGTTTGAACGATGTCCGTATATGCAGAAGCTGATACAAAAGAAGCCCATCCCAAATTATATTCAATCGTCAAAGCACCGGAATTCATCACATTAGTATTAGGTTCTAATATATTTCTATTCTTAACACTTGGGGATTGTTCTTCCCGTATGTCATTCACATCAAGATCTGAGTATCTATAAACCAGGTCAATTGTTAAATCCTCATTTGGCGTTGCCCGAAGGGCGGCTCTTACAGATTTGGATTCGTATGTATTGATATCTGTAATATCTTCTATTAAAGTGCCGGGTAATTCATTATCAATATATCCACCATCATCCTTGTAACTACCAGATACTCTAAATGCCAGCTTATCCTCTATCACAGGAATATTGATAACACCTTTTAATTCATAATTATCACCCCCGCCATCCCATGATGAATAGGTTCCTACCGCACGGCCACTGAATTCTTTCGAGTCAGGCTTATTGGTAATAACCCTTATGGTGCCCCCCAAAGAACCATCGCCAAAAAGTGTTCCTTGCGGACCACGTAATACTTCAACCCTTTGTGCGTCAAAAAGTGACAATTCAGGCGACCTTAACGGATCTCCTGCAACAGGTATTTCATCCACATAAAAACCTACGGTGGAATTAACGAAAAAACTATCAGAAGTATTTGTAATGCCCCTTATGGTAAGATTAGATAACCCTGGGCCCTGATTATTTGCATCTAAGCCTGCTACCATTGAGCTCAGATTCTGGACTGATGTAATACCAGAATTAGAGATCATTTCTTCACTTAGAACCGAGATACTTAATGCGACATCCTGTAGTGTTGTTTCTCTTTTTGTCGCCGTCACTATAATCTCATCAATAGCAAATTCATCATCAGCTTCAACAGCAGCTAATGCAGGAATACCGTAAGCTCCCAATACAGCAACCAAACACGCAGACAATAACTGCTTTTTTATTATGTATTTATTTTTGGAATTATTTAACATCCTATCCTCACCTATATTTTAATTCTTTACCGATACTCTGTCAGTAAAAATTCAGAGTATTTTGAATGGACCTAGAGTGTTGGCTATTGGGCAAACAATGTAAAATATATTTAAATGTCACCTTGCTTCACTTTTACCTAATCTTGTTTCAGTTGACCCCCTGTTTTTATCTTATATTACTGGTATCATCCTATGGAACCGAGCAAATCAGACTTAGCGAAAACTGAACCAACGGGCCATATCTATCTAATTTACATACTCAATAACTCTTACTAGAGTCACAGAAATAAAAGCTATTTCCAGCCATTGGCGTGCTTACTATCCACCAATAATGTAGATAAAAAACTATGAACAAGATTGATATAAACATCGTTAAAGGTGAGCCTAAGCACGCTTCAGAAGTTGCTGACCTCTTACCCCAAACGGCGCCGGATACCATTAGTTACATCTATAAAAATAAACTGGACGTAAGCCACAACATCGTTACGGCATGCTGGCAAAGGAATAATACTGTATATTCTCATAAGTTTGGCACTATCGCCCTTGAAGGGGATAAGGTCGTCGGCGTTTTGATAGGCTATGGTTCCGTTACATATCAAGAACAGCTTCTTATCACAGCAGGCATCACCGAACCATTCATCAATAATGAATTGATGTCCCATATGAAAAATGTTCTGCGGTGAACGTCTTTCCTGTCACCAAAAATTCCACGAAGTGCATATTATGTAAATTTTCTGTCAGTCGCAGAAGATATGCAGGGAAAAGGCATTGGCGCGAAACTGCTGCAGTGTGCTTTTGAACAGGCAAAAAAAATGAACTGTCGCACGATCCAGCTTGATGCTGTTTCTAATCAACCGGCGGTAAAATTTTATCAGAAAATGGGGATGGAAATACTCACCGAGACATATGTACCAAAATTACAGGAAGCCGCAAATATCGGGCCATCATGTCGCATGTACAAAGACCTGAACACACATGAATAATCAGGCATATGGAAATATCAAAATACCAAAAAAATCAAAATGACGTAGCCCCAAATAGGATGCTTAACCCCGCATCCATGAACAACTACTCATAAAAAGGGAAAAATTATGCGCGAAGCAGTTATTGTTTCAACAGCAAGAACAGGAATGACAAAATCTTTTCGAGGAGGATTGAACAACACGCATGGTGCCCCTTTGGGCGGACATGTTTTCAAGCATGCGGTAAAGAGGGCAGGTCTCGAAGGAGAAGAAGTGGAGGATATTATCCTTGGCTGTGGCGGTCAGGAGGGTGCCACAGGCGGAAATATTGCCAGACAGGCTGCTTTAAGTGCTGGATTTCCGGTGAGTGTCGGGGGGAGTACAATCAACCGTTTCTGTTCATCAGGATTGCAGGCAATTTCTTCAGCGGCGCATAGAATTATTGTCGATGGAGTCGATATTATGGTTGCTGGCGGGTTAGAATCTATTTCACTAACCAATACTAAATATTTCAATAATTTCCGGTTAGAAGATGAGCAGCTTAAAAAACTGTATCCCGGGGTTTATTATTCCATGATACAAACAGCGGAGATTGTTGCGGAACGTTATAATATAAGCCGTGAACAACAGGATATTTTTAGCCTGCAAAGCCAACAACGAACAGCCAAAGCACAAGCAGAAGGCAAATTTGAGGATGAAATTGTACCGTTCTCTACTAAAATGCTTGTCACGGATAAAGATACAGGCATCACTGCTGAGCAAGAATTTAGTATTTTGAAAGATGATTGTAATCGCCCCAATACAACACTGGAAGGATTGGCAGGCCTCAAACCAGTTATGGGCGAGGGCGGATGCATTACAGCCGGAAATTCAAGTCAACTTTCAGATGGTGCCTCAGCATGTGTTGTTATGGACTCAAAGTTAGCGGAGCGTAGAGGACTGCATCCTCTTGGTATTTACCGCGGCATGGTTGTCGCGGGATGTGAGCCAGATGAGATGGGTATTGGCCCGGTTTATGCCATACCAAAATTACTGGAACGGCATAATCTGAAGATAGAAGATATTGGATTATGGGAGCTTAATGAAGCATTTGCTGTTCAAGTGATATATTGCCGAGACCAGCTTGGTATTCCCAATGAAAGGTTAAACGTCAATGGCGGCGGCATATCCATTGGCCATCCCTTTGGTATGACAGGCGCACGACTTGTGGGCCATGCACTTATTGAAGCCAGGCGGCGCGGTGAGAGATTTGTCGTCATCACAATGTGTATCGGCGGAGGGCAAGGGATGGCTGGCTTATTTGAAGTTGCCTAATTCACCAAACCTGATGCCCCCGGCGCCAAAGCTCCGGGAATAGATTTTTCTGAAATATGCTGGCAGCAATAATCGTGAAATGCCTTGATGGCAGGGTTCTGAAATTGTTTATTCACCATGGCCGTTCCCATTATCAAGGGATCAAATGTTCCTTTTAGCGGAATAGTTACCAGCCTGCTGCCATCCAGATTCTGCTCTAATTTTGGTCTGATATAAGTAAATGTATAACCATAATCATGAGCCACATAAGTTTGAATAGATGAATGGGGTGATTTATACAGGACTTTGGGCTTGGTTTTTTCTTTATGGAAAATTGACATGGCATATTCTTTCATGGGGGACGTGCCAATTTGAATGAATGATGTATCTTTCAGATCATTCAAACTCAAGGATTCTTTCTGTGCAAGAGGATTGTTCGCACTGATCATCACATAAGGCGGCAAGGCAACTAGCGGTGCGAATATTATATCTTTGGGAATTTTTAGACAAAATGTCAGAGCAATCCCAATATCCGCTAAATGTAATTTATTAATCAGCTCCGCATGGGGGGCATCATGGAAAGTAAATTTTATGTCCGGATAATGTTTTAGAAATCCCTTACATAATTTTGGCACGATAATTGGGGCTATGGTGCTTAGGCACCCCAGTTCAATCGTGCCGCCGACTTCTTCCGACATAAATCTTGTAGCATTATCCAGAGAATTTGCCTGTTTAAGTATCGTTTGTGCCTCTATCAGAAATCGCTCCCCTTCCTCTGTCATTGTCAAGCCCTTGGCATGATGCCGTGCGAAAAGTTTGACCATGAACTCTTTTTCCAATTGAGTGATCGCAACTGAAATTGAGGGTGCCGAGATATTCATCCTTTCCGCCGCACCTGCTACCGTTCCGGTGGCGGCAACGGCGACAAAATATTCAAGTTGTCTAAAAGTAAAATGCATTATTTATCAACTTCTTATTAATGAGAGAACCATTATACCAAAGCACCAGGGACTGAGTTTTTTCGAATATTATCACAACAAAAATCCTTAAAAACTTTTACTGATGTACTCAAAAAAGGGTGTTTGACCATAGCAATACCAAGGGTTAAATGATTATAATTCCCCTCTAGAGGGATCGTCGCCAATTTGCTGCCATCAAGAGCACATTCAACCTTTGGTCTGATATTAATAATAGAAAACCCGAAATCATTGGCCACCATGGTCCGAACCAACATTGATTGCGATGATTTATAAGCTATGTATGGTCGAATCCCCTGTTGCAAAAATAACGAAAGATCATATTCCCGTGCCGGCGATCTGTCTAATTGGATAAATGGTTCTTTTTCAAGTTCGCTTAGCTTTATTTTTTTCTTCGTTGCAAGGCGATTTTCCTCACTGACCAAGACATAGGGTGGAAATTCAACCAGCGGCGTAAAGGAAATGTCATCTGGCATTTCCAGATCATAGGTCAAGGCAAGTCCAATTTCTCCATAGCGTAAGCTGTTAATTAATTTTGTATGGGAGGCATATTTAAAGCTAAACTGTAATTGAGTATTAGGGTAAATTTTCAGAAAATCAGTGCATAATTCCGGCATAATAATCGGGGCAATATTTGTAAGACAGCCCACATCTATAGGCCCAATCACCTCCTCCGAAAGACCGCTGGCAACAATATTAAGGTTATTCACCTGTTTTAAAATTGTCCGCGCTTCAAGCATGAAACGTTTGCCTTCTTTTGTCAGGGACAAACCCCGTGCATGATGGCGGACAAAAAACAGAACTCTGAATTCTTCTTCCAGATTTGTTATTGCCGCTGAAATTGAGGATGGTGAAACTCTCAAATGAGATGCCGCCGCCGCTACTGATCCACTATTTACTACAGCAGCAAAATATTCAATCTGTCTAAAGGTAAATCTCATACTCTATCTCGTCTCATTTCACGAATACCGGAAAACATGGCTCGACAAAATTTGTAAAATAGTAAGCCTGTGAACCATTGCAGTCAAAGGAAAATTAGGCAAAAACAAATCAAGGCATAGGATATATCAAATTTACTTAACCTATTGCAATGCGTAGTTTGATTATTAATCAAGAGGGTGCCCATGAAAAACAGTGATATTACAGGTAAGGTCCAAACAGTCCTTGGCCCTATAGAACCCCAACAAATGGGCCAAACAATGACCCATGAACATCTGCTGCTGGATTATTCCCATGCCTTCGGGTCTATGGAACCACAAGACCCCGACCGAAAAAAAACTTTTAATGCTCCACTCACCATGGAGACCTTAAGCCGTATGTATTTTGCTGGTCACTGGAACCGGGATAATTTTATTCTGGATGATGAAGATCTGGCAATTGAAGAAGCCTTACACTTTAAAAATCTGGGAGGGGGTACGATCGTTGACGTAACATCTATTGGTTTTAACAGAAGCCCGGAAGGCCTCCGGCGAATTGCCAGAGCAACGGGACTTAACATCATCATGGGCAGTTCATTTTATGTGGACCCGTGCTTGCCGGATTATGTCCGACATATGAGTGAAGACGCCATAACAGAGGCCATTGTTCAAGATTTCCGGGCGGGGGCTGACGGGACAGACATACGACCCGGCCTTATTGGCGAAGTAGGCTTGAGTATGCCAAGAACGGCACTTGAAGATAAAATATTACGAGCCTCTGTCAGGGCGCAGCAGATGACCGGAGCACTCTTAATGATTCATCCTGGCCGACATGCGGATGAGCCGCTTGAAATTGTCCATACCATAGAAAAACTGGGAGCCGACCTAACCCGCGCCATCATGTGCCATATAGACAGAACAATCTTTGATCATCCCCGCTTGAAGGAATTAGCTTCTACGGGAGTGGTTCTGGAATATGATCTTTTTGGTCATGAACATACCCAATATTTATATGGTGATGACATAGATCAACCCAACGATATTCAACGCCTTCGTTACTTGCGATATTTATTTGACGAGGGATTTGGCAAGCAAATTGTAATTTCTCAAGATTGTGACAATAAAATCTATCTCAGGAAGTATGGGGGTTGCGGCTATGCGCATATCGTGGAAAATATTGTCCCCAGAGCCTTAAATAGAGGCTTCAGCCAACAAGAAATTGATCAAATTCTAATTCATACACCACAGCGGTTATTCACATTTGTAGCCCCTAAAGGTTAAAAGACAAAATATGCCCCAATCCCATATCGTTAAATCAAATGCCAATGCATTTAAGTCAATCAGTCGCGTATTGCCCGGCGGTGTTGATGGCAACGCCAAATATTTTGACAATATGCCTGTGGCCAGTCACGCCTGGGGATGCCATATCACCGACGTGGAAGGCCGCGAATATATTGATTATTGCTGCGGGTACGGGCCGCTTATATTTGGCCATAATGATCCGGAAATAACTTCTGCACTGGCTAACAGCATGATAAATAGTGGCATATTATATGGCCTGCCCCACCCTTCAATCGAAGAAGCCATAAATCTTATATGTGACTGTATCCCCTGTGCCGAGATGGTACGGTTTACCAATTCTGGCACCGAAGCCACCATGACCTGTATTCGTCTGGCACGCGGTATTACGAAACGGGATAAAATAATTAAATTTTCCGGAGCCTATCACGGGACCCATGACGGTGTGATGATAAGCACTAAATTGTCAGAAAATGATCCTGACTATCCCCAAGGCCAACCCAGTTCAGCAGGACTTACGAAAAACACACTTCAGGATACCTGCATATTACCGTTCAATGATACTGAATATGCCTGTCGGTTTATTGCTGAACATAGCAACGAAATTGCCGGGGTGCTAGTCGAACCGATGTTAGGCAATTATGGCTTATTGGCAGAAAAAGAATTCCTGGAAAACTTGCGGAACATAACAAAGGACAAGGGCATTTTACTAATCTTTGATGAAGTCGTTACCGCATTTCGATTAAATTTGGGCGGCATTCAAAAAACATCTGGTGTCATTCCTGATCTGGCCGCATTGGGAAAAGCAATGGGCGGCGGTTACCCTATTGGAGCCGTGGCTGGGCCCACAAAATATATGGATTATATAGCACCCCATGGCTCAAAAGTTGCCTCTGAAGTTGTTTGGCACAGTGGAACTTATAACGCCAGTCCGGTTGCCATGGCAGGTGTCATAGCAACAATAAACAAATTAAAAAACACAGATGCTTTAGCCATAATGGATAAAAATTCGAAGCAATTACGACAAGCCCTGAATAACTTAATACAAAAATACAAGATTAAAGGAGTAATCACCGGAGATGGCCCCTTCATCCAGATATTTTTTGGCATCGAGGGAGACATCACCCGTCCAGAGCAATTAATCGCTGCAGATACAGAAAAATCAAAAAGATTTCATCAATTACTGTTGCAACAGGGAATTTTTTTAATCCCCGGTCTGAGGGCTTATGTTTCTGCGGCTCACGGTCAATCCGATATTGATCAGACAATATCCGCTTTTGATAAAGCCTTTCAAATGCTCTAGGATCCGCGAATTGCTCATTCGAGCGAGATTCCAAGATTCATCGCCGCTAATTCGGCAAATTTTATAGATTGAGCAGCCGCATTATCCTGTTCAGCCTCGCCTTCTGTAGCGGAAATCAATTCCCAGTTTGCCGCAATATCATCAGGTGATACCTTGCTGTTATTAATATAATGACCCTTGGTTTCATAAATATGTGTTACCGCATAGGCCCCGCATCCTGCGCCCAAAATCGTGCGATTAGGGGCATCTTCGCCGGAAAGGAACAAAACGGCTGGTGAGACAAGCTCAGGCTTTAACAATTCTGTAAATGTTGAGCCTTTAGGTTCTAGTTCTTCATTCATTCTTGTCATCGCCGTTGGCGCTAACGCATTGATATGAATATTATATTTTTTACACTCGAGACATAATACATTCATCAAACCAATAAGACTCATCTTGGCTGCACCATAATTGGATTGTCCAAAGTTTCCAAATAGCCCACTTGAAGATGTTGTCATTACAATTCTACCGTAATTCTGTTGTCGCATAATTCCCCATACCGCTTTGGTGCAATTTACCGCACCAATTAAATGAACATCCACGACCGCCTTAAAATTATCCACGTCCATTTTCAGGAATGTTTTATCGCGTAAAATGCCAGCGTTATTGACGAGAACATCAATACGCCCCCATTTTGCCATAACTTCATCAACCATGGCCTGAACTTCTTCCGGTTTGGTTACATTTGCCCCATTTGCAATCGCATCGCCGCCTGCTGCCCGAATTTCCTCGGCTACAGTTTCGGCGGCACTCAGAGACTGGCCGGTTCCGTCCAACGCTCCCCCCAGATCGTTTACCACAACCTTGGCACCGAGTTCAGCAAATTGCAGGCAATGATGTCGCCCCAGTCCATTGCCGCCCCCAGTAACGATAACAACACGTTCATCAAATCGAATACTCATAATCTAGTCCTTATTTTTTAGAAATTTATCTTAGTTTTTATGCTCGCCAGTTATGGCAAGGGATAACCATTCAATGACGCAGGCTGGTGTTTTCTCACCTTTAATTTCTATCACTACATCGGTAGTAAAGAGATATTGGCCTGCTTTTTTTTCCACAACATCTTTGAGAACAAATTGAGCCCGTATCTGCTGGCCCTCTTTGACAGGATTTAAAAATCTCACCTTATTCAGGCCGTAGTTAATACCCATAACAACACCCTCAATCATGGGAAATGTTTCCCCGGAAAATTTTGACAGCATCGACAAGGTGAGATAACCGTGCGCGATTGTGCCCCCGAACACGGTATCCTTTGCCTGTTTTGGATCCACATGAATGAATTGATGATCATCGGTTGCATCAGCAAACTGGTTAATCCTATCCTGATCAATTATCAGCCAATCAGAAGTTCCCAATTCTTGGCCAATCCGTGCCTGATATTCATCAAAAGTCAGTATTTTATTCATTCCTTTATCCTTATTTTTTTCCGTGCATATATATTCTAATGTGTTGTGCGAGATTAGCTTTCAAAGCCCAAGAACAGTCTTTGCGATGATGTTTCTCTGAATTTCATTGGAGCCGCCATAGATCGTACTTTTTCGCATATTGAAATATTCAGATCCGGCACCAAAGCCAAACCCGGGGCCTGTTGGATAGGCATTACTTTCCATTGGCAAGGGGCCGCCCAAAGATGAAAATCCGGCATATCCAGTAATTTCCAGTGCCAATTCGGTTACTCTTTGTTGAATTTCAGAGCCTTTTATTTTTAAAATAGAGGGTTCGGCTCCAGTGCCTTTTTTTCCTAAAAAATCATCAGACAGCACCCTTAAGTCACTATACTCCAATGCCAGCAGGTCAATCTCAAGCTGAGCAAGTTTGTTTGATAAATATTCATCCTCTAGCAGTGATTTTCCATTTGAAATGTGTTTGCGGGCATTCTTCTTAAGTGATGTTATGCCATATTTTGATCTTGGGACTTCTGCGGTACCTGTACGTTCATGGGAAAGCAGGGTTTTGGCATATGTCCAGCCCATATTTTCTTCACCCACCCTATTTTTGATCGGAACCCTCACATTATCAAAAAAAACTTCATTCACTTCATGCATCCCATCGATAGTGATAATGGGCCGAACCGTAATGCCGGGTGTTTTCATATCAATGAGAAGAAAAGAAATCCCGGCTTGTTTTTTCACCATGCTATTGGTACGGACCAGACAGAAAATCCAGTCAGCCCATTGAGCAAATGATGTCCAGGTTTTAGAGCCATTAACCACATATTCGTCGCCATCCTTTACGGCACTGGTTCGAAGTGAGGCAAGGTCCGATCCGGCACCTGGCTCAGAATACCCCTGACACCACCAATCCTGACCCGTCAGAATTCTAGGTAAAAAGTAACCTTTTTGGTAATCACTGCCATAGGCCATAAGTACAGGGGCCAGCATTTTCAAACCGAATGGCAAGATGTTTAGTGTTGCGGCTTGCCCGAGTTCTTCCTGAAAAATATAGCGCTGGGTGGCAGACCATCCTGTTCCCCCATATTCCACAGGCCAGGATGGAGCAGCCCAACCTTTATTATAGAGAACCCGCTGCCAACACAGAAAATCTTCCTTGGCGAACTCTTTGCCCTGTTTCATTTTACGGCGCAAGTCACCGGGATATTCTGTCCTGATAAATTCGCGGACTTCCTCACGGAACATAAAGTCTTTTTCAGAAAAACTTAAATCCATATTCGCTCCTGTTTGCCGCGTGGGAAATTATCTTCTTCCATCTCCACCAAGACAAATTACCCTTTGCTATTGTGTTAAATCGGCAAAACGCCTGACGTGGTAATCTTGATTACCCAAAGACACATCAATCATTGTCAATCGCTTAAAATAATGCCCCACATTTAACTCGTCAGTCATCCCCATTCCTCCATGAATTTGTACAGCTTCCTGTCCGATATATCTGGCTGACTGGCCAATCTTGGCCTTGGCCGCAGAAACCGACTTTTGCCTTTCTTCAACAGGATGATCAAGGTGTAAAGTCGCCATATAGGTAATTGAAACCGCCTCTTCATAAGCAATCAGCATGTCAACCATACGGTGCTGGATAACTTGAAAATTTCCAATAGGAACCCCAAATTGTTCTCTTAATTTAACATAATCAAGGGTGGTTTCATGTAGTGCTTTCATGGCGCCCACGGCCTCGGCACATATTGCGGCCCTCGCCCGGTCAACTGCAGCTTCCAATAAATCAAAACCATCATCGATATGTCCAAGTAATGACTCATCGGAAAGCTCAACATTTTCAAAAGAAATTTCACTTGCCCTCCCCCCATCAATTGTTGGGTAATTTTTTAGTGAAATACCTTCAGAATTCTTGTCCACAAGAAAAAGACTCACACCTTTCTCATCAAACTGGCTACCAGATGTTCGGGCGGTCACAATGAGATAGTCAGCCCATGGGCCTGCCCATACAACTGACTTTTTCCCATTCAATATAAAGCCGCCATTCCTCACTTTGGCCGTTGTTTTAATATCGGCAAGATTATATCTTGATTGTGATTCTGCAAAAGCTGTTGCGAATATACATTCACCGGAAATTATTCGTGGAATATATTGCTGTTTTTGCTCATTGCTTCCCCCAATTGAAAGAATACCCCCCGAGAAGATCACTGTCTCGAAATATGGCTCTATCACCAGACCTCGACCAAACTCTTCCATTACCACCATCGTATCAACGGCTGATCCTTCAAGTCCACCATATTCCTCTGCAAATGGAATAGCCAGTAATCCCAGATCTGCAAATTGCTGCCAATTCTCCCTGCTCATTCCCAAATCACTATTTACAATCTTTTGACGCGCCTCAAGACCATATTGATTTTGAATAAAACGCGAAACAGTTGCGCGATAAAGCTCTTGTTCTTCCGAAAATGAAAAATCCATTTTATAAACCTTATTATTATTTTGTTTTAGCAATCAGATTTTTAAAGACCCAATACAGATTTGGCCACAATACCGCGCTGAATTTCGCTGGACCCGCCGTAGATGGTGGTTTTGCGGAGATTAAAATATGATGGACCTGCAAATTGAGTATAAGAGGGACCAACAGGGAAAATGGCTGTATTGCTGGTCTGTGGGCCATACTTAAAAGGAAAACCATAATATCCAACGGCTTCCAGCCTTAACTCGCCAATGCGCTGTTGGACTTCTGATCCTTTAAGTTTCAATATGGATACATTCGGCCCTAAATCGTCTGATTTTTCATTGAATACGGCCCTTAATTCCAGATATTTCAGGGCAAGTAAATCTATTTCCAATTCTGCTATTTTTTTTGAAAAGATGGTATTTTCTATCAGGGGGCCACCATCTGACAATTCAGTTGTAGCTATTTTTCTAAGTGCTTTGATGGCCACTTCAGAACGGGCCACATCGGCAATCCCGCCTCGTTCATGGCTTAATAGCGCCTTGGCATATGTCCAGCCAAAATTTTCTTCCCCAACAAGATTTTCTATAGGAACCCGAACATTCTCAAAATGTACTTCATTAATATCATAGCCGCCATCAAGCGTTCTTATGGGACGAACAGTTATTCCAGGTGTTTTCATATCTATGAGCAAGAATGATATACCCATTTGTTTTTTACCGTCACTATTTGTTCTGACCAGACAGAAAATCCAGTCAGCAAACTGGGCAAATGTTGTCCAGGTTTTTGAACCGTTAACAACATAATCGTCACCATCCCTAACGGCTGGCATTCGTAATGAGGCAAGGTCCGATCCGGCGCCTGGCTCAGAATACCCCTGACACCACCAATCTTCACCTGACAGAATGCGCGGTAAGAAATACTCTCTTTGTTTCTCATTTCCATATTGCATCAATACGGGGGCCAACATGGTCAGTGAAAAAGGCATTGTCGTAATAGCACCTGCTGCACTGAGCTCCTCATTAAAAATAAACCGTTGTACCGACGTCCATCCAGGACCACCATATTCTTTTGGCCATGACGGAGCAATCCAGCCTTTTTTATGCAAAATCCTGTGCCATACCAGAAAATCCTCTTTTGTGAGTTCTTCTGATTTTGCTATTTTATCATGTAAATAGGAAGGATAATGCTCTTGTATAAAGTCGCGTACTTCTTCACGGAACAAAACATCCTCAATTGCAATAGATATGTCCATAAAAGTGCCTTAAAAAGTTAGTCTATTATTGTAAAATATTAATATAATTAACAATGCTCGCGCTACCCTATATGACCGATATATATAGCCATATTAGTAAAACTAGTAAATTTTCTAGCTTATGTATATTACATAGAAAAGCTTCTATGATTCGTATTTTGCTAAGTTTATGCCTATATAAAAACCTGTCAGACCGCAGAAAGCCCACCATCACAAGGGATACAAGAGCCTGTCATATAAGCTGATGCCCGTGATGCCAGAAATATGGCAACTCCCGCAATATCTTCGGGCGTTCCAATTCGTTTTCGTGGATTATCTTCAATGATGAAACTGCCGCTCTCCCTTAGGGCAAATGCCATCATATCACTTTCAAATGGTCCAGGCGCTATGGCATTTACAAGTATATTATCCCGTGTAAGGCGCCCAGCCAAATGGCGGGTTAACATGATCATAGCAGCCTTTGAAGACGAATATGCATATGTCTCCAGTAATTGTGAACTGGCTACTTTAACTGGTGGTGGACAAAGCCCGTTCACCGATGATATATTAATAACACGTGATGGATTTTCAATGTCCGCAGCTTTTTTTAGCAAAGGAAACAACTTTTGCACAAGAAAGAAAGGGCTTTTTAAATTGATATCCATCACCTTGTCCCAACCGTCCTCCGGATATTCTTCCAGTGCAGCCCCCCAAGTGGCCCCGGCATTATTGACCAGAATATCAATTTTTTCCTCACGTCTGCTAATTTCTTCAACAAATTTTTCAATGCCGTCCAGCGTGGCCAGGTCGGAAATAATCGGAATACATGACCCAATTTTAGATAAGCGTTCAGCAGTGGCAACACATGCCTTCACTTTGCGGGCGGTAATATAAACTTTCGCACCATTTTCAAGATAACCCTTTGCAATCATCTCCCCTATACCCCGCGAACCGCCCGTAACGATGGCAATTTTGCCTTTTATATTAAATAAATTCTTCACAGCTTTACCCTTAACTAAATGATATAATTATTCTTTTTCTGGAAATCCAATCTGTCTGATTGAGCATCCTGCCTCCTCCGGCATCGGGTAATTGTGATGCTCTGTGGACAGGATGGCTAATCTTGAAAGGGTATCGTCACTGAATGAAATTGATTTTCGGGTATTTATATCCACATTAATGCCCATAAGTTCATTTATGGCGCAAATTTCATCATTCTGTTCGTTGATCATCCAGTGCATATAATGGATTTTATTATGGTCATAGCCCAATATTCTGGTTTCAATACGAATATTATCATCAATGAAAAGTTCCTTTAAGTAGATGACCCTCGCTTCCAGGGTGAACATTGAATGACCTATGGTGCCGCGCGTGGCTTCGCCTATGACCAGATTCTCGTAAAGCCCCCCCGTACCATTATCAAAAACGACTAAATAAAACCCAAGATTCATGTGGCGATTATGGTCCAGCCAATCGCCTATAATATGGCCTCTATAGGTTATTTCTCCACGTTCTCTCATTTTATTTTCCCTTGCTAGATAGCTTCCAATCCGCACCATTCTGCTACAAAAAGTGCAAATACTTTGGTAACGCGCCTTATTGAACTGAGACTTACTCTTTCATCATAACTGTGAATATTTTCTGCTCGCGGCCCATAAACCAGACAAGGACGCTGGCCATAAATGGCATTGACCGTCGCATCCACATAGCCTGTAAAGGCCTTTGTAGGGAGCGTCTCACCAACCGTCTTTATATGGGCGAGATTCAGAATTTCTTCCGCATCAGAGCCCGGCTCAAGTATATATCCTGAACTTAAATGTCCGGGGTATTCAACCGTCGGCGGAAAATCTTTTAATCCCGGATCAACACGGGCATGATCGCGAATACAGTTTTCAATTTCCTGCGTAATATCATTCGGATTCAGGCCGGGAAAAATATTTATCCGGCAATCAAATGTGCAACATGCGGGTACAGATGACGCCCAATCCCCGCCTTTTATTTTTCCAATTACTAAATTAATTGACTTATCAACATCCTTAAAATTTGGATACTTCACGCGCTCCGCATTTAATTTAGCCTCAAGCTTCTTTAATGCCTGAAGTACACCATAAGCACTTTCGATAGCGTTAATACCCTCTCCCGGCAAGGATGGGTGCGATGGTTTGCCCATTATTTTTACCCGAAACCAAATCAGCCCGGTTGAGGCCCTTATCAATTCTTCCCCTAACGGTTCTGATATAATTGTGGCCTCGGCATCATATCCCTTTACAAGACAGGAAAGAGCCCCGTTACCTGTACATTCCTCTTCAATCACCGACTGCAAATACACCGTGGAGGCAGGTCTGTAACCTGCCCTTTTCAGCGCATCAAGAGCAAAAATATTGGCGACCAAACCCGCCTTCATATCGCCACTTCCCCTCCCATAAAGCCAATCATCCTTTATATATGGATCATATGGATTTCCCGACCACTGCTCCAATGGACCAACGGGGACCACATCAATATGGCCGTTAAGGATGAGAGAGCGGCCTTTTTCCTCTTTCGGGCGATGGGTAGCGACTACATTCATGGCATTTGAATCATAGCCGCCTTCAACTGGTGAAAATCCGGGGTGATCTTTCAGGCTCGCCACATCCAGAGCCCAGCGATCAACGCCGTACCCTCTATTGCACAATTCCTTTGCTATAAAGTCCTGTGCTAAATGTTCCTCACGCATTTGAGAAGGTATTCTCACCAAATCTTGCGTGAATATTATTTGATCGTCAAATCCTGCATCAACCGCATCCATTATGGCTTGCGAAAGCTTTTCATTTGATAATATCTGACTCATACAAACTCCGCTTTATTGAAAATGAGTAATTTGTGAAATATCATTATCGGGATAATGTCACCAGGCAGTCCGGACTGGCGTCGCCAATATCAACGCCGCCACCACATTCTAGAATTATACCCGTGATGAATCTCGCGGCATCTGAGAATAAGAAAGCCGCGGAATCAGCTATCTCATCCTTGGTGCCAAAACGCCGCAGGGCTATTCTTGAGGTAAGATTTTCTACTATTTCCGGGGTTGGCGCCAGGCGATCCATACCTTCGGTCCCAGCAATAGGACCAGGAGAAATTCCATTGACACGGATACCTGCTGGTCCCCATTCCAAGGCAAGACAGCGTATCAGTTGATTAATGCCAGCCTTTGCCGCCGCCACATGTGCTTGATGTGTTAAGGCATTAACCGCTTGCCCCGCCGTAATGGCAATCAGAGATGCCCCCGGTTTTGTAATATGGTTAAAACAGGCATGAAAGACATTGTAAGTCCCAATCAGATCAATATCGACAACTGTTTTAAAACCCTTGGAGGAAAGACCAACAACAGGAGCAAGGAAATTACCCGCAGCACCAGAAATAATAAAATCAATAGGGCCAAAATGATCTACAGTTTGCTTCAGACTTTCTTCAACCGCATCATAGTCACGGACGTCTGCAGATAAACCAATGGCATAATCTGACTTTATCTGACAAATTTCTGCTGATGCAACAACAGCCTTTTCCGGGTTTCTGCCAACAACAGCCACCTTGGCACCGAGTGTAACCAACCCCTTGGCAATGCCCAAATTAATGCCACTTGTGCCACCTGCTATATAGGCAACTTTCTGATCAAACAAATCAGCCCTGAATGTATTTGAAATCATTTTCTACTCCTAAAGATTATTAACCTCAAAACGTGGCAAGCATCTTTCAATTTACCTGCCTCATATTTGAGTACTTAAAGCAATAACTCAGCCAGTTTTTGTCGGTGATAATTTCCATCACCAAATTGACTTTCATGCCAAATTGCCCGGCGGCGATATAATTGTGCATCACATTCATAGGTAAATCCAAAGCCGCCATGAAATTGAATAGCCCGGTCTGCAATGAAAGAGAACGCCATGCCAGCTTGCGCTTTTGCCATACGAACAGCAACTTCCCCTTCATGCTCATTTTCAAAAACACTTGCGGCGTAATAAAGCAGTGATCTGGCCGCTTCATACTCTTGTAAACATTGCACTGTAGGATGTTTTAAAGCCTGATAAGAACCAATAAAGCGTCCAAACTGTTTTCGGGTATTTAGATATTCCACGACCGTATTGATCGCCGCATTATTTGCCCCACATATTTCTGCGGTATGAAGTAAACAAGACACAAGCTCTATACGGTTGAGGGCCTTGATTGTATCTTCTTGTCTCAGAAGATTATCAACTGGCACAGCGATGCCATCAAGACACAGACGATAACTCCGTCTTGTTTCATCAATGATGGTTTCACGTCGTATAGATGACTGGGGGATGTCTTCCTTCGCAACCATCACCAAGGCGGGCTCCCCTTCGAAAATCACACTGACGAGTATGATATCCGCTACATGAGCATCAGTGATCAGATTTTTTGTCCCGGAAAGAGATAGTTTGCCATGTTCTCTTTCGGCCTTACAGTTCAGATTTAATAGATCCCAGTCACCATGAGGTTCTGACAAAGCCTGGCTGGCGACAGATCCTTCACAAATAGCAGGCAATAAATGAGATTTTTGGTTATCTGTACCAGCAACTATTAATGCTTGGGCGACCACAGTTGTGGAAACCAACGGAGAGGCAAGAAGATATTGCCCCATAGGTTCAACCAGTGTCACGACTTCTGCAAGATCGAGACCGCTACCGCCATATTCTTCGGGAATGGCAACACCTGGCCAGCCAAGTTCTACAATTTCTTGCCAGACATACGCATCAATAGAGTCTTCGTCTTTTATCTGTTGACGTATACGCTCATTTGGCCATCTGTTACGACAAAAATTTGTCGCCACCTCAAGAAGCTGTTCCTGCTCATCGCTAAAATTTATTACAGGATATATTTTTAATTTATCACTCATGTCTTTACCTCAACTTTTCGGCAGGCCAAGAATGCGTTCGCCCACAATATTGCGCTGAATTTCAGTGGTGCCGCCACCAATTGTTGTGGAAAAGGAATTAAAATAGGCCCGATGCCACCGCCCTCCCGCAACAGCAAGATCATCACCTACATAATAGGCCGCGCTCTGTCCTTGCAATGACATGGCAAATTCTTGCATCTTTTGCCAAAAATCGCACCCATACCCCTTTAACGACATCGATAAAGATTGGGGGCGTTCAATTACAAGAGATGGAATCTCATCTCGAACAAGATTTGCTCTGCAGGCAACTTCCGTAATAAGAAATTTAATCGCCTGATCCCTGATATGAGGATTTTCAATCGCGGGCTTTCCATCGCGTTTTATTTTTCGAGCTACGTCAATCACTTCATGAACATAGGGAATTTCACTAGTTGGTCCCCCCGCAGCCCCTCCTTCCGCATTACGTTCATATTGCAAGGTCTGAATGGCTACGCGCCAACCATTGCCTTCACCACCAATCAGGCAAGATGCCGGAATGCGTACCCCATCAAAATATGTCTGGCAAAAGCCATATTCACCCGTCAATTTCTGAATTGGTACTGGGTCAACCCCCTGAATTTTCATTGGTGATAGAAAATAACTTAATCCTGCATATTTATTTTCTATTTTGGGATTTGTTCTGGCCAACAAGATCATATATTTGGCGTAGTTGCCAAGCGTCGTCCATATTTTGCTGCCTGTGAGGATATAGTCATCCCCATCCCGTTCTGCTTTTAATTGTACGTTTCCTAAATCTGAACCATGATCCGGTTCGGAAAATCCCTGACACCAGATATCTTCTGCGCTTAATATGCCTTTTATATATTTTCTTTTATCTTCTTCCGTACCCATATTAAGTATCAACGGCCCGGCCCAACTTACGCCTATAGCATTTATCATAAAGGGGAATTTACCAACTTTCATTTCCTGCGTTGCAATATCCTGTAATATTTGAGATCTGCCACCACCGCCGTATTCTCTGGGCCATGCCATGCCAAGAAATCCTGCTTCATAGACTTTCTGTTGCCATTCCCGTAAATAATGGAATTGTTCATCTGTTCCAACCTCCATAAAACTTTGCGGCATAAGAAAATCAGGTTTCTTTGGCCTATTTTTTTCCAGCCAATCACGTACTTCATACCTGAAATCATCAAGTTCATTATCTGTTTTATTCATGCCTGCTCCTGTTAAATTCTGGCCACGCCAAATGTATTGGATTTTGTGCCACGATGTGGCGTTTCCCGGCAAGTTGCCAAGCAGAACGCTATTACATTTCTACTGTCTCTTGGATCAATAAGCCCATCTGTCATCATTCGTGAGGCAAAAAATAATGGTGCTGAGATTCTCTCGAATGCAGCCTTGTTTTCCTCAGCAATCTGGTCAAGTTCTATTCTCTCTTCATCTGTAATTTTTACGCCTTTTCTTTCTGCCTGCATTTCTTTGATATTCATCATGACCTTGGTCGCTTGTTCGCCCCCCATGACAGCCATCCGGGCCGTCGGCCAGGCGAAAGAAAAGGCGGGCTTCAATGCCTTTGAACACATGGCATAATTACCGGCACCGTTGGAACTTCCTATAATCAGGGAAATTTTTGGCGGTCTGAAATTTGCCACCGCCTGTATCATCTTTGAGCCATGTTTAACCTGGCCAAATTGTTCCGCCTCGACACCAACCAGAAAACCGGTGGTATTATGGAGGAATATCATTGCCGTATCAGATTGATCGCAAAGCTGTAAGAACTGCGTTGCTTTTATGGCACCTTGTGGCGTAATTGGGCTGTTATTGGCAATAATTCCGCATTTTTGACCCTCTATGTAGGCATGCCCACATAATGTATCAGCTCCAAATTCTGTCTTAAATTCCAGAAACCGTGATCCATCAACAATCCGGGCAATAACTTCACGCATATCAAAAGGAATTTTCTTGTCTGTAGGTACAATACCGAGAAGATCTTCCTTGGGATAAACTGGCATTTCCGGTTTTTTATCCGCCATCAAATATTCACCAGCATCGCGGGGCAGTTGATCAACTATTTCACGGGCAATTCTAATGCCATCAGCATCGTCTTCTGCCAAATATTCCCCTGTACCTGTGATAGTAGCATGCATTTCTGCACCACCTAATTCTTCGGCACTGGCCTCTTCACCTGTTGCGGCTTTCAGTAGCGGCGGGCCAGCAAGAAAAATTTGTGATTGTCCCCGAACAAGAACGATATAATCTGATAGAGCGACTTGATAGGCGCCTCCGGCGGTAGCATTACCGTGTGCGACTGTAATTTGCGGGATACCCGCAGCAGATAATTCTGCCTGCTGACAATAAACCAGACCACTGTCAATGAAACTATGTGCCCCCCATGGGTCTGGCGTCCTGTCAGCTAGATTACCGCCACCACTTTCACTTAATGAAACCACGGGCAATCTCATTTTGAAGGCGATTTCCTGAAGGCGAAGTGTTTTGCGGAAAGTTACAGAATTTATGGTACCGCCTTTTATGGCAAAATTATTTACGATCACCAGAACACGACGACCACTGACATAGCCTATCCCGGTAATGATATTGCCGCCAGCAGACGTACCGTCCGTATCACCAAACATTTTATATCCGGCGATAGGGCACAACTCCAGAAAGGGTGCCCCATGATCCAGCAATAAGGCCAATCGTTCCCGGGGCAAGAGTTTTCCTTTCTGGATGGCCCTTGCCCTATATTTTTCTTCACCGACCCTAATTTGATTTTCAACATACTTAACTTTACCTACAAGACCCGTCATAAAGTCAGCATTAGTTCTGAATTCTTCGGCATTTGTGTCAATCTTTGTTTCAAATGCTTTCATATCATTCACCATTCCTGCTATCGACATCAACTTCAATCAGAAGCTGGCTCTTTTTCACTTGATTTCCTTCATGGGCATGAATAAGTGCAACGATACCGTCACTATCTGCGACGATACGATGTTCCATTTTCATGGCTTCAATCGTAACCAGAGTTTGCCCCTGAATGACCCGGTCGCCTTTATGAACCGCAACGAGAACAATGGCCCCATCAGTGCTGGCAATAATCTTGCCATTTCCGTCTGCTTGATCTGCGACAGAAGGATGATAGGTGCTATTGGTTACGATGATAGTTTGCCCCCCGGCCTCTAGATGAACTGTATTATGCTGCCTAACGTAAAAGGCTTTCTTCCTTATGCCTTCAATAGAAAAACTCAAACGATGCTCATCCACATCATGTAATATAATATTATTTATTTCTTCTTTGATTTCAACATTATAGCCATCCCCACTATATGATACCAAAGCCATTGTTTCCCCGGATGCAGTGCTTAATTTTATTGGCATTTTCATGCTGTCCGCATTGCTCCAGCAGGTCTTGAACTGGCCAGTTCCGGCACTATCCGCAACAAACAAAACCGCCGCAAGTGCCAAATTCTGACCTGATGGAATTGCTATTTGCGTGGCTTTCTTCAAAGTTTCATCAGCAATAAAAGATGTG
>JAJFIP010000226.1 GCA_021774875.1 Emcibacter sp. | reverse complement strand
CATACACCGATCTGGTGTGAATTGGAGGTTTAAGGCTTAACTGCCATCCACTTTCAGATGTGAACGGACTTTTTCGAGACGGGATTTGAGTGCTTTCAGAGAGGCAACAGCGTCCGCGCCTTCATTTATCGCCTGAGCACTCTTATTGGTGATATTCAGAATTTGGGATTCATAGTCATTTTCCAGTTTGGTTAATTCCAGAACCAGCTCAGCCTCTGCCTTGGTATTGAAATCCTGAAGAACATTTTTAACCCCATGTTCTTTCAGATATTTTTGCGCCCCTTTAATAGTATAACCATCTTCATGGAGCAGATTACGAATAGCTTCAATGATTTCCACATCCTCTGGTCGATAGTAGCGGCGGCCCCCGCCCCTTTTCATCGGGGCTATCTGGCTGAATTTGCTTTCCCAGAAACGCAGAACATGTTGCGGCACATCCATAGAATTAGCAACTTCGCTAATAGTGCGAAAAGCATTCGGGGATTTTTCTGCTCTGGATATCATAGGCTATGATCAGCTGTTGTTCAGACCACTAACGCGGTTTTTTAGAACCTGAGAAGGTCTGAATACTAACACCCTGCGTGGTTCAATGGGAACTTCTTCACCGGTTTTGGGATTTCTGCCAATGCGACCATCTTTTGATCGGACAATGAAACTGCCAAAAGATGAAATTTTTACATTGTCACCTTCAACCAGATTCTTGGAAATTTCATCCAGAACCGATTCTACCAGTTCAGCAGACTCATTTCTGGACAGCCCTACCTCTTGATAAACAGCCTCACTTAAATCGGCTCTTGTTACAGTTTTTCTGCTCATATTATAAATCCTTTCATGCAATAACAGTCTACTTCACACATAATTACCCGTCAATATCAAAGGGATGCCGTACATTCCTAAGACACTGGGTAACATGCTATTATGGCAAATAATGCGATTTTTATGCTAAAATAGTTTATTTTACCATCGGATCAGGCACGAACCCCAGGTAAATCCGCCGCCCATTGCCTCCAGAACGATAATATCACCCCGAGCGATTCGTTCTTCCCTGACCATATCATCCAGTGCCAGCGGAATAGATGCCGCAGAAGTATTGGCATGTTTATGGACAGTGACCGCGACTTTATCCGGGTCTATTTTCAGCTTGCGTATGGTGGCATCCAATATGCGCTTATTGGCCTGATGAGGGATCACCATATCCACATCATCAGCGCTCAGACCATTAAATTCCAAAGCCTCTTTCACCACACTGGCCAGATTAACCACTGCATGACGGAAGACTTCCTTGCCCCGCATCCTTAAATATCCAGTAGATTGAGTTGAAGATACCCCGCCATCCACATACAAAAGATCATTATAACGACCATCAGAATGAAGATGTGACGACAAGATGCCTTGATCATCAGATGTGCCAGTACCTGGACCAGCAGAAAGTACAACGGCCCCGGCCCCATCGCCAAACAAGACACAGGTTGCGCGATCTTCCCAGTCCAGTATGCGGGAAAAAGTTTCTGCACCGATGACCAGTGCATTCTTTGACTGGCCCGACCGGATAAAATTATCGGCCGTTGCCAAGGCATATATAAAGCCAGAGCATACGGCCTGAACATCAAAGGCTGCTCCTTTTTCCATTCCGAGAGCCGCCTGCACACGGGTTGCGGTGGAGGGAAATGTCTGATCCGCTGTTGAAGTTGCCAGAACGATAAGATCAATATCATTTGCCGTCAGGGCTGCGGACGCCAAAGCTTTTTGCGCCGCTTTAATTGCCAGATCAGAGGTTAACTCCCCGTCTGCTGCTATATGTCGTTGATGGATGCCGGTACGCTCAATAATCCACTCATCAGTGGTATCGACCATTTCTTCCATTTGCTTGTTTGTAACAATTTTTTCAGGAAGATACGACCCACAGCCTGAAACAACAGAACGAAATGTGATCATACTGCCTTATCCTCAATTTCTTCTTCGTCATGATTTTCAAATCGCTTGAGGTCTTTGGTTATTTTCCCGGCGAGATCATTTGATGCCATATCTGCGGCAACGCCTATGGCACTGGCAAATCCAGATGCGGACGCGCTACCGTGACTTTTTATAACCAGCCCATTTAGCCCCATAAATACGGCACCATTATGATTATTGGGGTCCAGATGATCTCTCAGTGCGAGTAACGCCGGCTTAGCAAACAAAAACCCGATTTTTGACATCAAAGAATCCGAAAGAGCATCCGTTAACATGCCCGCTATCATACGTGCTGTTCCTTCTGCTGTTTTCAGGGCAATATTTCCTGTAAAACCATCACTAACAACCACATCGACTTCGCCGTTGGCAAGTCCGTGGCCCTCGGTAAATCCGATATAATCCATCGGCAGGTTGGCATCCCGCAACATCCGGTCTGCATTTTTGATGATTTCGTTACCCTTAAGTTCTTCAACGCCCACATTAAGCAGAGCCACAGATGGATTGGATAGTCCCAGAACTGTACGGGCAAAAGCAGCCCCCATGATAGAAAACTGAACCAGATTTTTCGCGCTACATTCCACATTGGCCCCAAGATCCAGCATGATGCTCTCGCCGCATGATGTGGGCAGAAGTGAGGCCAGAGCCGGCCTGTCAATTCCAGGCATGGTTTTCAGCATAAATTTTGCCATCGCCATTAAAGCCCCGGTATTTCCTGCTGAAACGGCTGCACAGGCATTGCCATCCTTCACTGCCTGTATAGATAGCCCCATGCTTGACTGACGTCCCCGCCGTAAAGCCTGACCAGGTTTTTCCTCTGCAGTCACGATTTTATCGGTATGATGGATTTCGCAGCTTTCTTTCAAAAGCGGGTATTTGGTTACCAATGGTGCAATGCGTGTCTCATCGCCGAATATGATAAATCTGACATCAGGCAATCTTTCACGGGCGATGCTCGCCCCTTCTATAACAATCTGGGGGGCATGGTCACCACCCATTGCATCGAGAGAAATTATATTTTCATGCGTCAAAGCAACTCTTCAATCTGATTTAAAGCTCTTGGCCGGAAATCTACTGTAATCTGTTTATATTTAATAATTTATTATACTTAAAGCCAATATTTAAAAACATTGCTGACAATACTGTATAATACGTTATCTTCAAGTCTTATGTTCTAAACTTTTTAACACAGCAAAAGGATTTTTCTTTTGCTCTTCCAAAATCAAATCTTCCTCCCCGACAATATTATGCCCCAACTCGTTGCCGGTGGCATTCTGCCTACGTGGATAAGGATTGATTTCGAGAGATAAATGTTGAGCTATCATTTCCCCCACATCAATTAGATTTGACTCCAGAATCTCGGTATCGTCTTCATCAGGATTAAAATCAATTTCAGGGCTTTCTTTACGTTTCTGCTGCAATGGCTGCTTTAAAACTATCTTGAATTTGCCAGATATCTTATCTTCCACAGGCTCAAGAGAAATACCACAAGCTTGCCATATACAAGCACTGAATGTTGCTTCCAGACTGAAATGTCCCCTTTTGGTTGGTGTAATCTTACATTCTGCATCCAGTCTATCTACACTCATCACAGAATACCGTCTGGCAAGGATGCACCTTTCTTCTTCGGTAGCGTAAAATTTAAAATGGCGCCCCTTAGCACCGAAACTAGTGACATCAACGGGGCGTGAAAATTCTGGTTCAATTTCTGGAGAAGCGTCATCGCTATTATCGTTTTGGGACATTTATATCACTTCATCAAAAGTTATTCTGGCCATAATAAAATCCTCGTCTTCCTGTTTTTCAAGATATTTTATCTGGGCAATAACGTAGGATACAAAATGATCAAGGATGACTTTTTCCGGTGCATTTTCCCGATAAATATTTCGTAGCAGAACAGGGCCAAGATTAGCTGTTATATCATCAGACCGGAGCGCATCGGCATAGGCAGTTGCTCGGCCAAAATAGGCTTCGGCCATAATTTTAACTTTTTTACCAACACTCATATCTCCTACTCCCAGCTCGCGCAGAGACATATCCATATTATCAAATAGAACTTCCTGCAAATATCGGATTAACAAGGCCGTTTGTTTATTCTCTCCAAAGTCTTCCAGTCGTCTTACCACCAGAGCAATATGGAGAATAATCAGATCAAACCGACCATCAAGTGTGTCGGCAACGCACCAGTCTGAATAAAAAATCGACTTGCGTGCCTGCGCCACAATCTTTGTGAACAACAAATATGCAGCATCCTTGATTTTTTTATTTTGCTTAAAAAATACCATATAATGGTCATAATCCTATTTAAAAACATTGACTAGCAGGATGACTGGTGCCATTTTGTGCTATATTTTGCGTTTGGTAACATGCCGCAGCGCATTCTGCAATTAAAACTGGGCATATTCCAGTATAGACGAGTAATAATATGTCTTTGAAAAAAACCACAAAAACGATCCTGATTATCACTATGGCAGTAATGGCCCTCGGTGCTTGTAGCTCACGGAAATTTGTCCGGGGGTATATGGCTGATGAAACAATGATAACTTCTATTAGGCCACAGGTTGATACCCATGATTCAGTGCAGGAAATGTTGGGCAGCCCGTCATCTGTCGCGACTTTCGACAATGACAACTGGTATTATTATTCCAAAAAGTCAGAAAGTCTGGCCTTTTTCAAGGAAAATATTACAGAATTAAATATTGTTGCTGTCCGTTTTGACAGTGATGGTTATGTTACTGTTGTTGACCGTTATACCCTTGATGACCTTAATAATATTGATCCCGTTGACAAAACCACTAAAACACATGGCCGCGAACTGAGCTTTATCCAGGAATTGTTTGGAAATATCGGAAGATTTGGTGCTGGTGGTCCTTCAAATGTCCAGCCGGGTAATTAATCCTAGAATTGCTGTACCTGTACGATCATGACTTCCTGCACAAGTGGATCATGTAGCACTTCATTGCTAATATCCTTTAAGGTTTTTTTCAGGCGCGGATAATCTATGCTTCGCGGGTTTTCTGTCTTGCCTATGGATATATCACTGAAATGGCGCAGCATGGCGTCTCGAATTTCTGGTAAATAGCGGATAACGGTCATTTTGTTTTCATTGCCATCTACTTCCATGGAAAAATCAGCCATCACATTGCCCAAAATACGATTCTTATAGACCAGGGGAAGTGTCATGCGTTCAACTTTTACAAAAAATGGGTCTGCCTTGGGTTCCTCTACAACGACGACTTCTTCTACGTGAGATTCTTCTTCTGAGTTGCCGCCCAGCATCATCAAGGCACCTGCAGCACCGCCGCCGCCCAGTAACAATCCGACAAATATTCCTGCTATCAGGAGTTTTTTACCGCCGGATTTTGGTTCTTCTTTTTTATCTTCGTCTGCCATTAGTCAGCCCTGTTTATATAGTCAGAAATGTCGAAAACCCACATCATCACCGAGCAGGTTTATCCCGTTTTTATCCTGAATTATTATTGCCTGCTCTTTTGTGATGCGGCCAATTCTGGTCAGAGGAATATTTATGGTTTTAGCTATTTTTTTTATAACATCTGCCGCATGTTCCGGGGCAGTAAAAAGTAATTCATAATCATCACCTCCCGTCCATATGAGGTCTTTATACAAGG
>JAJFIP010000225.1 GCA_021774875.1 Emcibacter sp. | reverse complement strand
TTCGAACGGCTGCGTGATGGAGATCGTTTCTGGTACGAGAACGTGTTCTCCGGTGAAGCACTCAAGGAAATCGACGGTACGACGCTGGCTGATGTGATCGAACGCAACTCGGATATCTCTGGACTGCAGGAAAACGTGTTCTTTGCTCCCACTGTCATGCAAATCGATCTGGCGGAAACCAGAACAACCAATGTCACCATTCGCGCGACAGACGGGAATTTGGAAGTGATCGACAACAAGACGCGGCGGGTGATCAGCAGCCAGTCACTTGACAGCGTTGAACGTTTGATGCTGACGAGTAGCGACAACAGGTCGCAGCACATCACTATCGAGGGCATCACCACAGCAGAACTGCCCGGTGGCTTGATCGTGGAAGCGGGAGAAGGCCGTTCTGACACATTGATCGTCAACGGTACGGACCAAAGCGACTCGATCATTGTGAACGATGATTTTGTTGATGTCACCGGTCTGCAATTGGAATTTACCGGTTTGGAGCGTATTGTGATTCAGGGCACGGACGGTGATGACACAATTGAAGTTGCTGATGGAGTGGATATCGATGTCGATGTGCGTGACGCCGATGGCCGCGACCACATGCGCGAGGGACGCCACAGGAGAGAGCAACTGGCGCAGCGTCGAGACCATCACCGCCGAACAGAAGGGTCGAACCGGAGTAACGATGGTGATGAACGTGGCGACACTCACGGTATGCTGGATCAGGTTTTTGCTACCAATGACCTTGATCAAATTTTAGATTTCACTCACAAAAAACGCCGTCGATAGTGGCTGGCGATTACCTTTTGCAAACTACACAAGCAGGCTGATCTGTCTCCCCTTACCTTTAATCAGGTCCAGAACTTGATATACCAATCAGGATTCTGGACCTGATAAGGAGAAGGAAATTATCCCCACCAAACGTCGTTCATCCGAACAAATCATTTCCAGTCTCCCTCTCAAATTTCGTAGCGAACGCACAAGTACATTGCAGGCCGAGGTGCAAGAAGGGAAGAATGAGTTCAAAGTTGATCTGAATGAGGCAATCATCGGTTGGAATTCGATGTCGAATCGCCTAGTAGAAGTTGCTCTCACAATTGTATGCATTCCGATTCAGCTATCTTGATGACGCAAAGAACCGCCTGATTCTGAGCAACGATTTTCCATGCTCTACTTTGAATCAAGGAATGTCTTTCGCTCTTTCTTAAGATTTCCAGGATCGCAATCAGCTGATACATGAATTAATTCATGTTATTTAAGCTTAAAAGCCTTTCTATCCCCTGTACCTGCTCAGTATAATAATTGAACATAGTTAAGAAATAGCCCTGCCATCCTATTCACGCCACTAGTTTTCACAATGGGATTGATTTAATGCGACCGCTTTTTGCTCTGAGATATTTACGGCCTGTGATCATCCTTTCTATTGGCCTGCCTGTTTTGATATTGGGGCTGACGGTCAGTGTAAGATCAGCCGACAAGTCGAAATCAAAACCCAAGGTCGATTATTCGGCCGAGATGCCTCGCATTCTACCTCGAACGCCAGAAGAAGCTTTGAAGTCGTTCAAAATACACGACGATTTCCAGATTGATCTCGTGGCTGCTGAGCCTTTAGTCCGTGATCCAGTTGCCATGTGTTTTGATGCCCGTGGTCGTGCTTATGTCGTTGAGATGCCCGAATACAACGACGCAAAAAAAGAAGGCTACAGTTCGGTAAAATTATTGGAAGATACCAGTGGAGATGGAAAGTTTGATCAGAGTTTCCCCTTTTTAAGTGATCTCACTCTGCCTACTGCGGTATTCAGTTATAAAGGTGGCGTTTTTGTGGGAGCACCACCGCACGTTTATTATTGTAAAGATACTAATGATGACGGGATTGCCGATGTCAAAGAACTCGTGATGACCGGCTTCGGTCGCGATCGTGGCGATGAAGGAATGATCAACTCCTTTCGTTGGGGGCTCGATAATAAAATTCATTTTTCGACAGGCATCGATGGAGGAATGGTCACTGTCACTGCTGACAAGCAGAAAGGTAAATACAACACCAAAGGGCGTAACATCATTTTCGATCCGGAGACACGCACCATTGAATTAACGACCGGTGGTGGCCAACACGGTATGAGCCTGGGAAACTGGAATCGTGTATTCGTGTGTGCGAACAGTGTCCCAATGCAGGTGCTGATGTATGATGATCGGTATATTGCCCGCAATCCTTATCTGGCCCCTCCTGCGGCTCCCGTTTCGATTGCACCTGGTGGCAAATTTACGAAGTTGTTAAGAATCAGCCAGGTTGAACCGTGGCGTATTTTACGTTCTCGCATTCGTTCACAAAGTGCGAAGGGAGATTCTGAGGGAGGCAAACCTTCAGGATTTTTCACTGCAGCAACTGGTATCACGATCTTTCGTGGCAGTGCATGGCCTGCGGAATATCAGGGAAATGTGTTTGTCGGCGAACCAGCTAATAATCTGGTGTATCGCGCAGCGCCCAAGCCCAATGGTTTATCATTGGTTGCACCGCGTGCCGATCAAGATGCCGAGTTTCTGGCTTCGACCGATGTTTGGTTTCGTCCGGTTCAGTTTGAAAATGGACCGGATGGATCGCTGTATGTACTAGATATGTACCGCGAGCTCATCGAAGGTGCTCCTTTCATTCCCGAAGAAGTGATCAAGCATCTTGATCCGGTAGGAGGCCAAGATAAAGGGCGCATCTATCGAATTGTTCCCAAAGGATTTCAACAGCCAGCGCTTCCTCAATATGGGAAACTATCATCACAGGAATTGGTTGCTTTGCTGGAAAGTGACAACGGCTGGACCCGCGATACTGCGCAGCGATTGTTATACGAACGGCAGGACACTTCAGTCAGTGGCGGTTTAAAGCATCTGGTGACCAAATCCACCAAGCCAATCACGCGTGCTACCGCGCTCTGGTCACTGGACGGATTGAATTCATTAGACGAACAAACATTGCTCAAAGGATTACAGGACAAAGATTTTCAAGTTCGAATACAGGCGTTAAGAATTGCTGAGCACTTTGCGAAATCGCCTCAAATTCAAGAACAGATGGTTGCGCTGGCGAATGATGCTTCTTTGGAAGTCCAGTATCAAGCTGCTTTTTCTTTGGGCGCCTTTGATTCCGATTCACGCAATCAGGCACTGGTCGAGATTCTGAAGCAAAACACATCAAATAAATGGATACGAATGGCGGTGCAAAGTTCGCTCAACCAGGGAGCCGCAGAGGTCTTTTCGATATTGGTAAAGACACCTGGATTTCTCAAAGAAAGGCATGGTCAAAATTTCCTGATCGCATTGGCAGTTCAGATAGGCGCACAAAAAAATGCCGAGGATGTGAAGGTGTTTTTAACATCACTGGAGGCAATGTCACCCGCGCAGCAAAATTTAATAGAGATCTTTTTCAGAAGACTGCTCTCACGTGCGTCTGACTCGACAAAGAAAGTGATAGCGGAATCCACCAGTAAGCGCACGGCACAATTACTTAAAGGGATGATGCAGACAGCGATTGAGCAGGCTTTGAATTCAAAACTGCCAGTCAAGGCACGCGTCGATGCAATTGATACCTTGAGTATCGGAAAATTTGATGAAACCAAAGACGTCTTCGAAGAGTTGTTATCAGTACAACAGCCACTTCAGGTTCGTCAGGCTGCTATTACCAAATTAGGACTGGTCAATGATGATCGTGTAGCCGGTTTAATCATCGAAGCCTGGCCTAGCTTAAGCCCGCAATTGCGAATGAGTGCCGTCGAGACGCTGTTCTCACGGAAAGCGTGGTTGGTGACGATGCTGGATTCAATCAAGGACGGCGCGCTGAATCCCGGAGATATCAGTCCGGAGCGTGTGGCATTGTTGAAGAAAAATAAAGATGGGAAAATCAAAAAACTGGCTGAGTCGCTGTTTCACAATCAACGACTGACGGGACGGTCCGAAGTCATCAAGAAGTATCAAGCTGCCCTGAAGTTAAAGGGGGATCCTGCAAATGGGAAAATCATCTTTAAGAAATCCTGTGCTGCTTGTCACCGCTTGGAAAATGTAGGAGTCCAATTGGGGGCTGATTTGAAGGCTATTAAGGACCGAGGCACCGCAGCGGTGTTGTTAAATATTCTCGACCCGAACCGAGAAGTCAAACCCCAGTACGTGACCTATTTAATCGTTACGACTCAGGGGAGAACCATTACCGGATTAATCAAATCGGAAAATGCCAACAGTATTACGATCGCACGTGCTGACGGAACCAGCGATACGGTACTGCGCATTGACATCGATGAATTGATCAGCTCACGGCTTTCATTTATGCCTGAAGGTTTGGAGAAGCAGATCAACAAACAGCAAATGGCTGATTTATTAGCCTATCTCAATGCTGCGAAGTAAAGCACAATTGTTTCAAGGTCAGTCGGGATACAAAATTCCAACATGATGCGATTTCAGTGAGTCCGAATTATCTTCGGGCTCACTTTTTTTATTGGTCTCCGCTTCAGTGGTATGAGGGATTCGCTTCTGAGATTAAGATCAATGTTCTTTGATATGATCTGCCGCCACTTCTACATCTAGAACCACATTCTTCAGCGTGCCTCAGGCTAGCAAACTCGGTCCTTAATATTTTTGATTTTGCCCTTGGCATAGTTGAATTTCAAAGACATTGATGTTCCCTTATTTTCTTTCGGTTTAGTAAGGGATTCGTGTGTGAATGAATTTCAGATTAATTTCTAAATGGTCTGGTTGTCAAAGGTACTTGCCATTCTATCGTATGGGTGTGAAGGGAAGCACAGTGGCCACTTATGTTGCAAATAGATTTAAAATTACCGGGCAAAT
The DNA here is from genome assembly GCA_021774875.1 of Emcibacter sp. Taxonomy (GTDB): domain Bacteria; phylum Pseudomonadota; class Alphaproteobacteria; order Sphingomonadales; family Emcibacteraceae; genus Paremcibacter. Next base: position 12,553 of record JAJFIP010000225.1, on the reverse strand, counting down.
AATCCACTACCACCTAAGGAGTTAGATAGATGAAACATTTCGTAAAACAGGCATCAGCCTGGGCAGCTGTTATCGCTGTTTTGTTTACAGCCACTTTCACGCAGGCCGCTGAAAAGAAAGACATTGTTGATACTGCTGTCGGCGCTGGCTCTTTCAAAACACTTGCCGCTGCCCTCGGAGCAGCCGATCTTGTAAATGCTTTGAAAGGGGAAGGCCCATTTACTGTCTTCGCACCTACCGATGCCGCTTTCAAAAAGTTACCAGCGGGTACGGTTGAGATGTTGCTCAAACCGGAAAATAAAGACAAACTCATTGCAGTACTGACCTATCATGTCGTTCCCGGAAAAGTTGCTGCGAAAGACGTCGTGAAGCTGAATGGTGCCAAGACGCTCAACGGACAGCGTGTAGACATTATGACCAAGGGGGATAAGGTTAAAGTTGATGGGGCAAATGTTGAAACTGTCGACATCAATTGTTCCAACGGGATCATTCATGTCATCGACAGTGTGATCCTTCCCAGTGACAAGAACATTGTGGTCACTGCTGCCGAAGCAGGTAAATTCAACACGCTGATCGCAGCCGCAAAAGCAGCAGGTCTCGCAGGGGCACTGTCTGGTAAGGGACCTTTGACTGTATTTGCTCCCACTGATGAAGCCTTTGCGAAACTTCCCGAAGGCACCGTTGCATCGCTTCTGAAACCGGAAAACAAACAAAAACTGGCAGATATTTTAAAGTATCATGTTGTGGCTGGACGTGTTTATGCTGATGAAGCCTTGGCAGCGAAGAAAGCAAAAACATTACAAGGGAACAACATTAAAATCAGTGCCGCTGGTGGTACCGCGAAAGTCAATAACGCCAAGCTGCTGGCAACGGATATTGATGCCTCTAATGGAGTGATCCATGTGATTGACTCTGTGATCATGCCTTCTGATGCGGAGAAATTCAGTGCCATAGAAGCACGTGAAAAGATTAAGCATGCAGTAGCGAAAGGGGCAAAGTTATATAACTCTGGCCATCACGATGCTTCTGCAAAACTGTATAAGAAAACGATGGATGAAGTTCTGAAAGGCGTCGATCAAATGCCAGAAGAAATTCGTAGCAGTATGAAACATGCTCTGACTAGCTCTGGGCAAATGCATTGCCCATCACAACAGGCATGGACTTTGCGACATGCTTTAGATAATGCATATACAAGCATGTCCGCATTGTAAACGTTGTGTATTTCAAAGATTTGACTTCCGCAGTCATACGTCAATGCATGATTGCGGAAGTTTTTTTATTGATTGAATCGGCTAAGCTTGTCTTAATCTAATCGATATTCGCTATGAGTACCTGCACCGCAGCGTCCAGTTTTCCTGAGCGGAACATTGCGACAATTGCGACGTGCTCATAGTAAATTTTCATAGGATCATTAGGCTTCTGAAAGCCTTCGAGGAAGTGGCGTCTTAACCGCGAGACTAATGTAATCCAAATTGTCATCAATCCCTGTTCTGGCGATTTGGTTACGATGGATTGATGAAACTTGATGTCCAATTCAGCAATTTGAGAGTAGTCACCATTTTCGCAGGCGGTTTTCATTTCTTCCAGAATCGTTTCCCATTCTTCGAAATCAGATTCACTGAGATCAGCAAAGATGGATTTCAACGCAAACGATTCGACCGTCTGTCGCAATGGGATGATCAATTCCTGCATGGAATCAGATAATGAAGGTGCAACGCGCATACCACAGTTGGGCTTAGATTCCACCATTCCTTCATGCGAGAGTTGCTTTAAAGCTTCTCGAATGGGAGCACGACTGACATGGAATCGCTCTGCCAGGCTCACTTCGCGGAGTGGCGTTCCTTCTTCGATACGTCCTGTGATGATTTCCATCCGGATCTGATCAACAATCTGCTCGCTTTGATTTTGGCCAATCTCAGTTTGATTCATTTAAATTACCATTTTACATGCGATGAAATCAGAATGAAGTACAGCGCGACCTGTCTTCTTGTACTTTGTTATTGTATGCAATAACGGCGATGAAATCCAAGAGTATATTGAGGAAATGAGAGTTTTTACTCACGGGAAATAGTTTGAAGACTTGTTTTGTTGTGTATTTTCTGTTTTGTGGAATTTGAAAGCTTAACTGGCGAGTCAGTTCACAGCATCTCTGTTTTGGTTAATTGTATGCAATATGTGTGTGTTTGGTTGACACGTATTAATGTATCTGACAAACTGAAATCAGACCGAGTCATAGTAAGCTTTACCATATGACTCCCATTAAGTCTCACTTTACTTTGCAATGTGCGTGGAGATTTCGACATGGCTTTTTCATTGATTGTATCCCACAAAATAAAATTGACTGGTCGTTCCCAAACTCACTTCCGGCGATGCACTTTGCTGAGTTTTTTCCTGTCGATCGTCTGTATTTGCTCTGTTTCGTTTTTAGATGCCGCTGAGAAGACAACGGCTACCGGAAATCGTCTCGTTTATCTGGATCAGGATGATCCCTATTACGTTTCGCAAAATTTTCCCAAGCTGACAACCCCTCAGTGGTATGGAGACAAGCAGGTCAAAGCCGTCTGTGTATTAGCCATTGATGATATGCGGGACATTAAGAAGTATGAAGCTTATCTGCGTCCGATTCTGGAACGGCTTAAAGAGATCGATGGTCACGCCGGCGCGAGCATTATGACGTGCCGCGTGGATCCCCAAGATCCGCATCTACAAAAGTGGATCAAAGAAGGAGTGAGCATTGAGGTTCACACTTATGATCATCCATGTCCTTTATTAAAGGATCGAGATTTCAAAAAAGCCAAAGGGACCGTTGAACGTTGTGTGGATTTACTGAATCAGATTCCCAACAGCCAGCCGGTTGCCTACCGTATGCCTTGCTGCGATTCCTTAAATACAGTGAGTCCTCGATTTTTTACCGAAATTTTCAATCGTCAGTCACCAGAAGGAAACTATCTGCAAATTGATACCTCCGTGTTTCATGTTTTCACAGCCAACGATCCCGAACTACCCAAAAAGTACGTGCTTGATCCCGATGGACAGGGAAAAATTGAGAAGTATATTCCCACCACGCGGGGCTTTGTGAATACGATTTTTGACTACCCCTATCCGTATCCCATCTCACGTTTGTGTTGGGAGTTCTCCTGCGTGACTCCCAGTGACTGGTCTGCTCAGCATCGCCAAAAACCGATGAATCCGCTGACCGTTCGAGATTGGGCTGCCGTCATGGATGCCACGGTTTTGAAACAGGGAACGTTCAATCTGGTATTTCATCCTCATGGCTGGATCAGCAATGAGCAGGTGATCAAACTGATTGATCATGCTGTTGAACATCACGGTTCTGCTGTCAAATTTCTCTCATTTCAAGATGTTCTCAAAAGAATGAATCAATATCTATTGGCAGGGCAGCCCTTAAGAAATGAACGTGGTGCCGACAATGGAGTGCGGCTACTGGATTTGAATAACGATGGTTATATGGATGTGGTCATTGGAAACGAAAAAGTACAAAAAACCAGAATTTGGAATCCGAAACAACAGGGATGGAAAGAATCGAGTTTTCCTACACAGTTGGTTTCCCCGCCAGATTCGAATGGCGTTCAGGCAACACGTAGTCGCTTTGGTGTTTTAAATGATCAAGTTGTTTTATTGACTCTGACACCTGATGAAACAGCGGCCTGGCAGTTTAATGGTCAGGCTTGGATACAGGATAAAACTTTGCTGTCAGGGCTGACAATGGAGCAGGGGAGTCTATTGATTCTCAATAAAGCAGGCATTGATCAAGGAGTCCGATTTCGAGATTTCAATCATGATGGGCAATGTGAGTTGATCGTTTCCAATCCGTCACAGCAGGCCATTTACACTTGGTCCCAAGCTGATTCTCGCTGGAAACGTCTGCCTTGGTCACTTCCTCAAGACTCATCCATTGTTGATGTAAATGGACGAGATGCTGGCATGCGTTTCGTAGACATCAACGAAGATGGTTATGGAGATGTCCTCTTCTCTAATGAGAAACGATATTCTTTGCATCTCTTCGCTGCATTAGATAAGGGTTTGAAAAAAGTCTTTCAAAAGCAGCGCAAAGCCGGCGACGACATGCCTATGATTTCACGAAATGGAACGAACAATGGCGCCTGGTTTCATTCGCGACATTTATGGGTCCAAAACGAAGATACAGACAAATTAAAAAATCTGGTTGATGGCAAGTCCTTTGATGAGTTACTGGAAGCGCAGGAGCCTCAACCAAAGTCGCCTGATGCTGCTTTGAAAACAATCAAAGTCAAACCTGGATTTCGAGTGGAACTAGTCGCAGCAGAACCACTGTTAAAAGATCCCGTGGCCTTTGATTGGGGGCCGGACGGAAAACTCTGGGTAGCTGAGATGGCTGATTATCCATTGGGCATCGATGAAAAGGGAACCTTCGGCGGTCGAGTGCGTTATCTGGAAGATTTAGACGGCGATGGAATCTATGATAAATCGACTCTGTTTTTGGAAGGTTTGGGGTTCCCTACAGGAGTGATGGCTTGGAAAAAAGGAGCGATCGTGACGACCGCGCCGGAAGTCTTCTATGCCGAAGATTCAAATGGCGACGGCAAGGCGGATCAACGAGAGCCGTTATATACCGGTTTTGGAAAAGGCAATCAGCAACACCGCGTGAATGGCCTGCGCTGGGGGTTGGATAACTGGGTTTATCTCGCAAATGGAGATTCCGGCGGAGAACTCGTATCGGTTAAAACAAAACAGAAATTGAAGCTCGGTCAACGCGATCTACGGATCAAACCTGATACCGGGCAGATGGATCCTCAATCCGGCCAAACTCAGTTTGGTCGCGAACGAGATGACTGGGGAAATTGGTTTGGCAGTAATAATAGTAATCCTGCCTTTCATTATGCGTTAGCCGATCATTATTTGCGTAGAAACAAAGACCTCATCGCCCCGTCATCGAAAGTACAAGTTTCTGTTAAACCGGGCGCGGCGACAATCTTTCCCATAAGTCGAACTCAAAAACGGTTTAACGATTTGAATAAAGTAAATCGCATCACTTCTGCTTGTGGACTCTGTTTCTATCGAGATCAATTACTGGGACCAGAATTTGTTGGTAATTCCTTCATCTGCGAGCCCGTGCATAATCTGGTGCATCGTGAAGTAGTCTCACCACAAGGAAACACGTTTACCAGCAGACGTGCTAAGAACGAGCAGGAATCCGAATTTATGGCGTCCACCGATAATTGGTTTCGTCCCACGATGGCACGAACAGGCCCCGATGGTGCCTTATGGGTGGCTGACATGTATCGGCACGTCATTGAACATCCCCAATGGATTCCCAAAGCGATGCAAGAAAAACTTGACTTAAGAGCAGGAAAAGAGCAGGGCAGAATCTACCGTGTGGTCCGTGAAAACAAGGCGCTACGACCAATTCCCCGAATGGATCAATTTTCAGACACGGAATTAGTTCAAGTTCTGGAAAGTCCGAATGGCACGCAACGCGACATCGCGCATCAACTGTTGGTAACTCGAAATATAAGAACGGTCGTTCCTGATTTAAAAGTGATGGTTCAAAAAGGAAAATCAGCGACAGCTCGCCTGCATGCACTTTGTGTGCTGGATGGATTGGGGCAAGCTTCGGCTGAGACAGTTTTACTCGCTTTGAATGATGAGTACCCCGGTGTGCGTCGCCATGCGATTCGTATCAGCGAACCAATTGTGAACGAATCTCCTGAAATAGGAAAACAGTTACTCTCGTTAGTCAATGATCGAGATCCTCAGGTAAGAATGCAATTGGCGTATACCCTTGGCGAGTGGAACGACCCGCAGTCCGGTGCGGCTCTGGCACAAATGGCATCGCGGCAGAACAACGATTCCTTTTTCCGCACGGCTATTTTGAGTTCCGTAGGCACACAATTAGATTCTTTTGTCGATGCATTCTTTCTCGAACTGAAAGGCAAACAACCACCGTCTCAGATTTTTAATTCGGTCGTGAATATGGCAGTCTCTGCAAATCGACAAGCTGCGTTAACAAAAATTTACGAATTGGTAGGGCAAAAACCAAACGGAAAGTCGTTCGAGTTATGGAAATATCAGGCTGTTTCTACTTTGCTCGATGCTCTCGGTCGTCGAAATCTAACACTTTCCAAATATTATCAACAGTCGAACACAGGATTACAGGCCGCATTGGAAAACTTGAAGCCTCTATTTATTAAAGCCAGATTGTTAGTCAGTTCGGAAATGACTGTTGAAAAAAATCGAATAGTAGTCATGCGATTGTTAGGACGCGGATTTGATGAACAGGAGCAAGATCTTGAGATACTGGCAGATCTGTTATCGCCACGCAATTCGCGTCCAATCCAAAGTGCTGCTGTCATGGCAATTACAAAATTCGGGAGTCAAAAAGCTCCTGAGATTTTGCTCGAACGTTGGAAAAGTTTTGGGCCCAGTCTACGTTCCGAAGTGCTGAACGCCTTGCTCAGCCGTAGAGCGTGGGTGAAAGCAGTTTTGAATGGCATTGAACAAAAAACGATACTTGCTTCAGAGATCGATACTTCCAGCAGACAACTCTTGCTCAATCACAAGGACACGGCAATCAGAAAACAAGCCATGCAATTGATGGCATCGTCATTGAATGCGAATCGTAAGAAGGTGATTGAACAATATTCATCGATTTCATCAATGAAAGGGAATGTGGAAGCAGGGCATAAACTATTTGTCAAACGTTGTACGGTTTGTCATCAACTCAATAAAGAAGGCAAACCTATCGGCCCTGACCTGTCTGCTTTGACCGATAAATCACAACAGGCATTATTAGTCGCGATTCTCGATCCGAACCGTGCGATTGAAAATAAGTATGTGAGCTATATAGCAGTGACCGTGAATGGACTAACCTATAATGGTTTGCTCGCTGCGGAGAGTGGTGAAAGTATTACGCTCATTCAAAACGATGGAAAGCCAATTACTTTACTTCGCAATGACCTTGAAGAACTTTTGAGTACAGGCAAGTCTCTGATGCCAGAGGGGCTGGAAAAAGATATGTCGCCCCAGGATATGCACGATGTCATCGCCTATCTGAATGCCACAAAATTGCCGCGGAAAACCTTTGTTGGTAACCAGCCAGCGGTGGTTCAAGCGGAAGCTTTGCGGGGAGACTACTTTTTGATTCCTCAACTTGCCGAAATCTATGGTGAGACCATCAAATTTGAGACGAAGTACAAAAATTTGGGATATTGGCAAAGCGAAAACGATCGTGCCTTATGGACATTGAATGTTCCCAAGACAGGCAAATATGACGTTTATCTGGAATTCGCTTGCCCGCAAGGAGTGGCCGGCGATCATGCGTTATTGGAAGTGGGAGGCCAACGCATCTCCTGGAAAGTTCCCAGCACGGGGAGTTGGGACGTCTATCAATCTCAAAAAATTGGCTCAATCAAATTGGATCAAGGAAAGTCACAGCTGGCAGTTCGCAGTGATGGAAAGATTCGAAACGCTCTCTTCGATTTGAAAACGGTGCGATTACGCGTATCGCCTCACTGATCAAATAATTTGATTACTTACCTAATTGGTCTCTGTTGACTTTTTTGGGTCACACATTCAAGCGCGACTTATGAACGTACAGCTAAAGTGTTTGCTGTGCGCTTTATAGGGGTTATTCCCAATCTCTTGTCTGCGAAAAATTCACTTTCCATGCTGACTCACTCCATGGATTTCTTGAAATCATTGCTGAAATCAGGGTGTATAGGCCAACATTTCGCCGTTATTGGGTGTAGATATGATTGGATCAAGCTGAAGATTCAATATTGAGCTCAATTTTTCCCTAATAATATGCAGAGTTTAAAAGAAATCGATTGCGTAAGTTTTTTTATAAACGATGATTTTGTATATCTATCAAATCATCGTGATCGCAGCAGAAGAATAAACGTGATTGCATGCTGACTTTTGGGTTTGAGATATTTGTAATTCCTCTAGTTCAGTCAAACGATGTCTTTTCGGAAAATCAGCACGCAGTACGTCTGCGTGGATTATTCAGATGATTTAATCTGTGGGAAAACGATCTGAGGGAAGTGACAAGTGCCGGACGAACGTTTCAGAGATTCCATCGATGATGAAGAAACAGTGGATGAGTTTCCTCCTGTGAATATCAATCAGGATGAAACGGTAGACGAGATTCCCCCCCTCAATATTCAAGAAATGGATAAGGCCGTCATCGGAGCCGATAGTGCAGCAAGCGGTTCTGCAAAACACTCTATGGGCCCCTCTGCTAAGAAAGCGGAATCTTGGATTGGCCGAAAAATAGGGAAGTACCTGATCACCGGTTTGCTGGGTCAGGGAGGCATGGGAGTTGTCTATCAGGCACATGATGCTTCGATCGAGCGAGATGTCGCAATCAAATTATTACCTGCGGAACTGGCCTCCGATAAAAATATGCTGGATCGTTTTCTAGCGGAGGCAAAAGCAGCAGGTCGCTTAACCCACCCCCATGTGGTTTCGATTTATGAAATTAGTGAAGCCGAGGGTGTCCAATACATTGTAATGGAATTCATGTCGGGGGGCAGTGCGGACGATCATTTAGATAATCTTGGACCCTATCCTCCGTTAGCAGCAACGCAGATTATTGCTGACGCCTGCGAAGGGCTGATGGTGGCGCATGCTTCCGGGCTGATTCACAGAGATATTAAACCAGCGAACCTGTTGCAATCAGAGCATGGGACAATTAAAGTCGCTGACTTTGGACTGGCAAAAAGAATCATCCATCAATCGCAACAACTGACTCAGGATGGGCAAGTCATTGGCACGCCTTATTTTATGAGTCCTGAGCAGTGCGAATCAAAATCAGTGGATGCGCGCAGTGATATCTATGCGATGGGAGCCACTTATTTTACGTTGCTGACGGGCAATCATCCCTATGAGGATGCAGGTAGTGTTGTACAAATCATGTATGCCCACTGTCATGCCGAAGTGCTTGATCCTCGTGACATCAATCCACACATTCCAGAAAAGTGCTCTGCAATTATTCAGCGTGCGATGGCCAAAAACCCGGAAGACCGCTATCAGTCAGCACAGGAAATGTTGATAGATTTAAAAGCCATTACCTCCGGCTCATACAAGTCCGAAACCACAAAAATAGCCACTCAGGAGGAGCTCAAGGGTTCCTCAACAGGCGAACCGACAAAGCCTCAGTGGCGCGGCAAAATTTTCAATACTATTATCTTTGTCATGACTTTTCTACTCCTGACGGCCGTTCCCTATTTTGTCTGGAAGGGAACTGGAAGTAAGGAGGCAACTCAAAAACCCTCAGCGAAGACTCAATCTGTGCAACTCGCACAAGGAGTCACCTCAGACAAAATCATTCTCGGCACATCCACTGCGATGTCAGGCGCAAATAAAGAGCTGGGGATTAATATGGTGATGGGGATGAAAGCCTGTTTCAAGGCAGTCAATGCAGCAGGAGGCATTGGGGGGCGTCAAATTGAACTGATCGTAAAAGACGATGCCTATGATCCTCCTCAGGCTTTGAAAAATATGCATCAGCTTTTTGAAGATGATAAAGTGTTCGCGGTGATTGGTAATGTAGGCACTCCTACCGCGGTAGAAACCGTTCCTTATGCGAATGAAAATCAGTACCTCTTTTTTGCACCGATGACGGGCGCGCAAAAATTAAGGCGTGATCCTCCCGACCGCTATGTATTTAATCTTCGTGCCAGCTATGCAGATGAAACGGCGGCCATGGTCAATTATTTTGTCGAAAAGAAACGTCTCTCTCCCAACAGAATCGCCGTCTTTGCTCAGAATGATTCCTTTGGCGATGATGGTTTTGCGGGTGTTGCTAAAGCACTGGAAAAATATAAGGTGCTACCGGAGAACATTGTTCGGGTTGGTTACAATCGGAATACGACCCAAATCACAGATGCGATTACTGAGATCGAGCAAAACAGAGATCAGATCGAGGCGTTGATTATGGTGTCGACCTTTAAACCGGCTGCTTTAATGGTTCAGGAATTGAAAGATCGTAAACTTGACATCCAGGTGGCTGCCGTCTCTTTTGTAGGCAGTGAATTATTGGCACAACAATTCAAAGAAATGGGGCCAGAATATGCGGAAGGTGTCATCGTAACCCAGGTCGTTCCCTATTACCTTTCCAGTGCAACAGGAGTGCTACGTTATCGAGATGCCTTGAAAGAATACTACCCATTTTTAAAGCCGGGCTTCATTTCGCTCGAAGGATTTCTTGCAGCAGAATGTTTTGTGGAAGGCTTGAAAAAAGTGGAAGAGTCTGGTGAAGCATTGACGACAGAAAACATGATCAACTCTCTGGAAAAGATTAACAATCTGGACCTAGGATTCGGTCCAATTATTAATTTTGGTCCTTCCAGACATCAGGCATCCAATCAAGTTTGGGGAACCGAGCTTGATAAAGACGCAAAGTACAAAGAACTCGATATGGAATAGTGTCAGAACTCACCGATGCGATTCGTTTTCCAGCGGACATATAATTTCGCAAGCTATATTATCTTGAATAGTAGTCTATTCCTTCTATGAAACGAATCAGAATACGAAGTAGTGTATTCATTTGTACGGTTAAGGGTATGTTTTGATAAAGGAGTAAATAGTCCTTTGATTCCAGCATAAGTGCCTGATTTAAAAGGATTGGGGGTGCTTAATAACACTTAATAATTCTCTTAAATGTTGACAGAGAGGGGCTTGTATCAGTAAAATTTTATGTAGTTGCTCAGATAGAGAACTCATTCCAACCAAACAACTTCCCGCCTCAATTAGAATTGACATGATTACATTGAAAAATGCGATTTCACCACGTCTGTTCTTTCTAAACATTCTTTATTCTCTCACCCTAATTCTCGCCTCTTCGGCAGTCGCGTTGGGAGAAGAAGTAAAGTCTCCCGTGAGCTTCGTCAATGACGTGGTTCCTGTGCTTACCAAAGCGGGTTGCAATATGGGTGTCTGTCATGCAAAAGCCGGTGGTGGTCAGAATGGTTTTCAATTATCCCTCTTAGGTTTTGAGCCACTAGAAGATTTTGAGAGCATCGTGAAAGAAGGGCATGGTCGGCGTCTTTTTCCTGCTGTTCCCACAAAAAGTCTCCTTTTAACAAAAGCCTCTGGTCAAACACCCCATGGTGGAGGCATCAAGCTTCCCCGCAACTCGGAAGGTTATGCACTACTTCGCAAATGGATTGAACAAGGGGCGAAGTTTAAAACGGGTGAAGAGCCGACTTTAGTCTCGGTAAGTGTTCAGCCAGAACTAGGTCTGGTTAACATGGAGGGAGAGCAGAAACTCAAAGCGCTAGCCAAGTATTCCGATGGAAGTGTCCGTGATGTCACTCATCGCGCACTTTATGAGTCGAATATTACCTCCATGGCAGAGGTCTCCGAAGAAGGTGTGGTGAAGGTTCACGACATTCCCGGAAAAGTCGCCATTATGGTGCGTTACCAGGGAAAGGTTGCAGTCTTCACAGCAGCCGTACCATTGGGAGCACCTGTTACGAAAGTACCAAAAACCAAAAACTTTGTTGATGAGCATGTGTTTGCAAATTTAAAACAACTGGGGATTCCTCCGTCAGATGTTTGTGACGACGCGACTTTTCTGCGTCGGGTCACTTTAGATATTTGCGGCCGGTTTCCGACTCAAAAAGAAGCTGCCGCCTTTATGGCGAGTACTGACAGCAATAAACGTGATCAAGTCGTCGAAGCATTATTGCGAAGTCCCAACTACGCGGATTACTTCGCTTCCAAATGGACTCCACTCCTCAAGAATCGTCGCGATGCTGCCAGCGACATCACATCGAACTTTGCCTTTCATGCCTGGATTCGAGATTCGTTGCTGGCCAATGTTCCCTATGATCAGTTAGTGCGCGAATTGCTGGGTGCAACCGGAACCGTCGTCGGTAATCCACCTGTGGCTTGGTATAAGCGAGTAAAAGATCCCAAGGAACAGTTGGAAGATATAGCACAACTCTTTCTGGGTGTGCGAATGCAGTGTGCTCAATGCCATCACCATCCCTTCGAACGCTGGAGCCAGGACGACTATTACAGCTTTGCCGCATTTTTCTCTCAAATCGGACGTAAGCCAACAGGCACTCGTGGCGAGGATCTCATTTTTCACAAGCGGGGAGTTGCCAAGGCAAAGAATGTCAAATCAGGAGAGATGCTGAAGCCCGTCGCTCTTGGTGATGATATCGGCGAGATTAGTCCTGATGAAGACCCACGATTGCGATTGGGAGTATGGATGAGTTCCAAAGACAATCCATTTTTCGCCAAGGCACTGGTCAATCGATATTGGAAACACTTTTTCAAACGCGCTTTAATCGAGCCGGAAGACGATATCCGGGATACTAATCCACCCACGAATCCTGAATTGTTGGCGGCTTTAGAAGACCACTTTGTTAATTCCGGATTCAATTTAAAAGAACTCGTAAAAGTGATTACTCAGTCACGTGCCTATCAACTGAGTTCAAAGCCCAATGAGTATAACTTAATAGACCGTCAGAATTACTCGCGGTTTTACCCTCGACGCTTACAGGCAGAAGTTTTACTCGATGCCATCGATGATCTCACAGGA
>JAJFIP010000224.1 GCA_021774875.1 Emcibacter sp. | reverse complement strand
CCAGCATTTGCTCTAGGTCATCGCGGATCACGAAAGGTGAAGAGGCCAGAGGATTATTGGTGTCAGCAATCTGAAAAGTAAGCGGCTCGGCCTTGCGCTCCTGATATTCGTTAATCAGGTCAATGGTCAGTGATTCACTTGCCAGATATCTCAGTCTCAGTCTGGCGGTAAAATCCTCAGATCCGCCCAGTTTGCTGCCGTCCACCAGATTATTACCAAAACCGGAACGGTCAGAGTAAGAAACAGCAACACGGGCCAGAAGTTTGTCATCCACAAGTGCCCCCGAAAGGACAGCGGATGCCCGCCATTCGTTCAGACTGCTCCATCCTGCCCGAAGGTTGCCTTCCACGCCCTCGGTTGGCGTAGCCGTATTGACCAGCAATGCCCCGGCAGTAGAATTTCGGCCAAAGAGAGTACCTTGTGGTCCGCGCACAACTTCGATTGAGGCGACATCAACCAGATCTGCCGTTGAAAAACTTAGCCGACCTATATAGACGCCATCCACATAAACCGCTACCGGCTCGTCTGCGAATATATTGGCCCCGCCGTTAGAACCACCGATGCCACGAATGCTAAGGGGGGCTTGCGAATAGGCTACCGAATTGGTTGTCACAAAACCCGGAACCAGACCATTCAGGTCTTCCAGTGTATGAATGTCTTTATTAACCAGAAATTCGGTGGCCAATGCTGTGATGGTAATGGGTACGTCCTGGCTGCTTTCTTCACGCCGCTGAGCCGTCACCACGACTTCCTCTAATGCTACCTGCCGATTAGCAGATTGGGCAGATGCATCCCATATGCCACCCATACCAAACAGACAGGTACTGACAGCAATTATGGCAGTAGAATATTTAATTTTCCGCATTGGCATATTGCCATATTTTTGTTTGGTAATCTCCCTATGGGTAGACGGAATTGAAATAATAGGCATCGTCAAACTCCTAAATTTTTTTATCAGTTTATCTTATGGGACTCAATTTATCCCAAAAAATTAGTCAAATGTAAAGGTATATTTGGTCAAATGACAAAATATATATTCCACCAACTTAAAAATAACAAGTCGAGCATTATGGCAAACAGGACGAATTACATACTGCTACAGTGAATAAATGCTGGTAATTTAAGGTTTTACAGTTGAGCAGGCAGCTCGAATTCCCGCCACACAAAAGGCGATAGTCATGTCGCGGATATGTGTATCCTTGTCAGACTTTCTTTTTTTCATGATTGATTCAAAGCGACCTGAATCAGACAAAGTAGTAATCATGGTTGAAATCATCAATTGATAGGCGAAATATACGTCGCTTTGACTGGCTTCAGGTTGAGCCCGGTGCAATAATAGCACCATTCTGTGTGCTGTCGGATCAAAATAACGGCTGGTCAGTTCTTTCCATTCCTCAAGTGCTGTCATCTGGGCGATGAGTTTGACGTAATTACGCCAACCTTCAGTGCCGCGCTGGCGAAGCTCAAATACAGGCTCAAGAAAACAGGCGACAACTGTTTCCAGCGAAGGATTCCCGGGGGCTGCTTCCCTTTCAATAACGTCCAGTCTTTCGGTACGTTTTTCAGCAAGGAGATTGGCGCGTCTGGCTACGGTATGTTCGAACAGCTCTACCTTCTTGCCAAAATGATATTGCACGAGGGCAAGCTTGACCCCGGCTTCTTTTGCTATGGCGCGTAAAGAGGTTCCGTGAAAGCCCATATGGGCAAACTGGGCCTCGGCAGCATCAAGGATAATTGTCTTGGTAGAAGATTGTTTATTACCATTCATAAATTTTGCTCAATTAAATTTTTTTCATTTCATGTGACTTTACCGAAAATGCAGCCTGCTATGTCAGAACAACTTGTTGTATATTGCCTTCTTTATAATATTTCAATAAATTTCTCCTTTACATAAGACCAATATATAATATACAACAGACTTATTATAACATACAATAGACTAAATATAATTAGTCAGTAAACAAGTAATAATCTGAATATATCATGACGCAGACAATGTTAAGAGGTCAATATGCCAAATACGAAAACCGCTAAAGTCTTTGAGGTTATCTTTAGTTGTCTGGGTAAGGCTGTGGGGAAAATGCGCAGTGATCTCACTGTAAAAATGGTTAAACCCTGGTCAGAAACCCATATCATGGCGACAGATGAGGGTAAATATCTCGGCGGAGAGGGAACTGCACCGCCACCGCTGGCCCTGTTTGTTGCCAGTCTGGTTGGTTGTATTATGACCCAACTCAGATCCAGTGCTAAACGCCGATCCTTTCCACTGAAAGATCTCACGGTAGAGGCTATTGTAGAATGGGAAGCGCACCAGAGTGAAAATGACTATTATCAGGCAATGCCAAAGGGATTTCGGCTGGATATTGATATAGACAGTGATGCGCCTTTTGAAGATATGAAAAAGCTGTTGGAAACGGCCCGGGAATCATGTTTTATCGAACAGACACTGGGCTGCACAAACGCTATTCAGCATCGCTTGCGAAATAATGAAGGCCAATGGATTGATATATAAGACAAAATCACCCTGCTCAACAATATTTTTTTTGGATCACAAGTCCCACCACCACTGACTAGAAGTTCCTACTTTTCAGCCCAACTCATACTCTTATGGGCCATTTAGATACCGTTCCCGTATAATCTGCAAAAGAGCCAGACCTCTGGCGTGTCATCTGATGTGATGATAGACTCTGATTTCCGGAATTGGTGAATTTATGATAATTCTGGCGCAAGCTTCTCCCAGAAGAGCAAACATTATTTCCATATAGAAACTCTCAGTGAATGTATAAATATATTGTCACTGGACAAAATTTAACATAAAATTTGAATAACTTAATTTCTATAACAGGAACTAATCATGAAAACACGCGCTGCCGTGGCCTTTAAAGCCGGGGAACCTCTTAGTATTGAAACCGTAAATCTCGAAGGCCCCAGAGCCGGGGAAGTTTTGGTGGAACTTAAGGCAACGGGCATTTGCCATACCGATGCCTTCACCCTATCCGGTGATGATCCAGAAGGAGCTTTTCCGGCCATTTTGGGCCATGAAGGGGCAGGGGTAGTCGTGGAAGTAGGCGCGGGGGTGAAGTCCCTAAAAGTCGGCGATCATGTGATTCCGCTTTACACGCCCGAATGCCGGGAATGTGATTATTGCCTGCATCCCAAAACTAATCTCTGCCAGTCAATTCGGGAAACACAGGGGGCCGGCCTGATGCCGGATGGTACCAGCCGATTTTCTCTGGATGGCACGCCGATTTTGCATTATATGGGCTGCTCGACCTTTTCCAATCATACAGTGCTGCCGGAAATTGCCTTGGCAAAAATTCGTAGAGACGCGCCGTTTGACAAGGTTTGTTACATCGGCTGCGGCGTTACCACCGGGGTCGGTGCCGTGGCCTTTGATGCCAAGGTGGAACCGGGCAGCAATGTAGTTGTCTTTGGCCTGGGCGGAATTGGCCTGAATGTTATTCAGGGTGCACGCATGGTCGGGGCCAATAAAATTATTGGTGTTGACCTTAATGAAGGTAAGCTGGAAATTGCCAGAAAATTCGGCATGACCGATTTTATCAACCCCGCAAAATGCCCGGATTTGATCGAGGCCATTCTTGATCTCACCGATGGCGGCGCGGACTATAGCTTTGAATGTATTGGCAATGTCAATACCATGCGTCAGGCTTTGGAATGTTGCCACAAGGGATGGGGCGAAAGCATCATTATCGGGGTTGCGGGCGCGGGCAAGGAAATTTCTACCCGTCCGTTCCAACTGGTCACAGGCCGGGTCTGGCGGGGTACAGCCTTTGGCGGGGCGAGGGGGCGCACTGACGTACCAAAGATTGTTGACTGGTATATGGACGGCAAAATCAACATTGATGACCTGATTACTCACACCATGCCGCTTGATGATATTAATAAGGCTTTTGACCTGATGCACGCAGGGGAAAGCATACGCAGCGTGGTGCTTTACTGATCATGGAAAAATTATCTGAACATGGCTGTTTTGGTGGGCGCGTAAATTATTACAAACATAATTCTGATACATTGAACTGTGAAATGCGTTTTACGGTTTTCACACCGCCGGGGGCAGAGGGCAAAAACAGTCCCGTCGTGACATATCTTGCCGGACTTACCTGTACAGAGGATAATTTCACCTTGAAAGCAGCGGCTTACCAAGCAGCGGCAGAATCCGGCCTTGTGGTTATTGCTCCGGATACATCCCCGCGTGGTGATCATGTGCCTGACGTGGATGACTGGGATTTTGCCAAGGGGGCTGGATTTTATCTGGATGCCACGATAAGCCCGTGGGACAAGAATTTTCAGATGTATAGTTATATTACCCGGGAGCTAAATAGCCTGATAGTAGATAATTTCCCGGTAGATGCCGCACGGCAAGGCATTTTTGGCCACTCAATGGGCGGGCATGGCGCCTTGACGCTTTATCTGAGAAATCAGGGATTATATAAGTCTGTTTCCGCTTTTGCCCCCATTGTGGCTCCGAGCCAATGTCCCTGGGGTCATAAGGCACTTAGTAATTATCTGGGCGATGATATGACATTATGGGTGGATTATGATGCAGTGGCACTCATGAAGAATTCAGAAAATGCCCCGTCCCGGCCAGCGATCCTGATTGATCAGGGGCTGGACGATCCCTATCTTGATGAACAACTTAAACCCCATCTGTTTGAAGAAGCCTGCGCGGCTGTAGGCCAGAAACTAAATCTGCGCCGTCAAGCCGGATATGATCACGGCTATTTCTTCATCCAGTCTTTTATAGAAGATCATATTCGCCACCATAGGGAAATACTAACAACATGAAACCCATGATGGATGGTTGAAAGATAATGCCTACCTGGAGGAAGAAACCTATGTCAGATCCCATGCTAGTACGCGATAATTATCGATGGTTTATGCCGATTACCACCCGCTGGCTGGATAATGATATTTACGGCCACGTAAATAATGTTAATTACTATGCCTATTTTGATACAGTGGCCAACCGTTATCTGATCGAGGAAGGTGGGTTGGATATTCAGCACGGTGATGTCATTGGTTATGTTGTCCATTCCCAGTGCCATTATAAATCTGCCATTGCCTTTCCCGATGCCATTGAGGGCGCATTCCGGGTCAATAAGCTGGGCAATAGCTCGGTAGAATACGGGGTGGCCATCTTTAAGCAGGGCGAGGCAGAAGCCTGTGCTTATGGCACTTTCACCCATGTATTTGTTGAGCGCACGACTGAGCGTCCGATTGCTATTGGTGGTCAGATGCGTCAGGCTCTGGAACGGGTTCTGGTTAGTAGCGTTTAAGGACTCCATTGCAGAAGTAGTTTTTGTGAATTCACGGTCAGTTCTTTTGCTATAACTTCAATCAGGGGCATATATTCTTCAGCTACTTTATCCCTTTTAACTTTCAGAGTGTGGGTCAGGATACCATTTTCAACAGACCAGGGGGACTGGCAGATAATGATAGCACCGATACGTTCATGAGGTTCCAGCTTTTGATTAAGGGTTCTGGTAAATTTTTTCAATTCCCGCTCGACTGTAATTTTGTCTTCACTGGCTGCTTCAGCAAGACAGCAGAGCATAATCGGCTGCGTAAGGCCATAGCCGTACAGACACAGCTGTTCAATCAGGTGGCTGCGGGAGAATGAAATTTCTATGGGAACAGGGGCAATATATTTACCCTTGGCGGTCTTGAAAGTATCCTTCAGACGACCGGAAATATGCAAATAACCCTGATCATCAATATGGCCCTTGTCGCCAGTGTGGAGCCAGCCATCAACAAAAGTCGAGGCTGTTGCGTCAGGGTTTTTATAGTACCCTATTGCCTGACACGGGCTTTTGCAGAGAATTTCGCCCTGGCTTGAAATTTTTATTGTGGCTATGGCTCCCGGTTTGCCAACACCGCTGAGGTTAGGGTCATTGCGGCCAACTGATGTGATCGGAAGGCCTTCTGTCATGCCATAAGCATCATAAAGTGGCAGGTCCATTAAGGTCCATAACTCCTTGATTGCCTTGGGGGTCGGGGCTGTGGATGCCATCAGGAAATCAACATTCTGAAAGCCTAAGCTCTCCTTGATTTGGGTGACAAGTGCTTCGCCATTCAGGTCAGCAAGTTTTGCTTTCAGGTCTTCGGCATCATCGGCAAATTCTGCGATGATGGCTTGGGTCAGCTTCTCATAGATGCGCGGAACCCCAAGGAACATGGTTGGAGCCGTGGCCCTGAGATCATCCCTGAAAGTTTCCAGAGATTCCGGGAAAGTAAGTCTGGCACCACACTGAACGGCAAGTAAGCTGTTAACCGCCCTGTCGCCAAAATGGGCCAATGGAAGATAGGAAAAAAAGCTGGTCTGTGGGTCAGTGCAACGGATAACATCTTTTATAACAATATATAGAGATTTCAGTGAGTGCATCACGCCTTTAGGCATACCTGTGGTGCCGGAAGTGAAAATAAGGGTTGCCAGTTTTTCCGGATCAGGATGTGCAGGCAGAGGTGTTTCATCTCCCAGCTTGAGGAACTCATCAAAGCTATAATCCGCTTCTGCCAGTTCCACACCGGGGAAGGTCACGATTTTGACATGAGATGGTATAAAATCTTTCACCCGATTCCAGTTACCCGCTTCGCCGACAAAAATAAGTTCGATTTCGGCAAATTCCACGGCATAACTAAAGGTTTTTGGGGGCATGGTGGTAAAGACCGGGGCAGTCACATTCCCCGCCCGCATAATACCCAGATCAGCCATCATCCAGTGAGCCCGGTTTTTTGATAATATGGAAATTTTATGGTCTGGATTCTGAAAAAGATAGGTCAGTGATTTGGCGATGGCAGTGACGGTATCTTGTGCTTGCCGGAAGCTGGTGCAGATATTTTCACCATTTTTTCGATCAACAAACAGAACCTCATCCGGATTGCTGGCCGCATGAAGGTCGAGACATTTTAATACTGTTTCGCCGTTATAATTGGTCATTCATTACACGCTACTGAAATCCTTGAGCTCCGATTGACTGTCACAAACCCGCTTAAAAGCCTCACGCTCCGTTATACGTTCCAGATAAGCCGCCGTATGGGGTCCAAAGTTAACGTCCAACTTGAGCTTGGCCGCCAGATACAGGGGTAATCCAACGCAGATATCCGCAATAGTGAAGCGATCTGCTACCAGATATTCCCGGCCCCCTAACGCGGCCTCTACCGAGCGCAACCGTGACAGAAACCATTGAGTATAATCAGCAACGACTTTAGGCAGTCTGTTCTCCTTTTTTTCAAACATGCCATAGCGCATGACAAGTGTCAGTGGAAATGTCAGCGTCGCATCGCTACGTTGCAGCCAGTTAAGATAGAGTGGATAATCGGCATGAGAAATATCAAGTCCCAGATCGCTGGGGCCAAATTTTTCAACCAGATACTGGGCCATGGCAGAGGATTCGGTCATGGTCACGCCATCAATCTCCATGGCAGGAACCGTACCAAGTGGGTTAATATCCAGATAACCTTCATATCTGAAACGCGGGGGGAATTCCATATTCACCTGCTCATATTCAACACCCAATTCCTCTAATGTCCATAAAGGTCGCATGGAACGCGCGTTATGACAGTGATAAATTGTAATCGACATTACTCAGCCTTTCATCAGTTCGCCGCCAACAATAAGCTGGCGTACCT